>DATJMP010000366.1:0-5224 GCA_035508655.1 Bryobacteraceae bacterium | reverse complement strand
CCGTTTGGCTTTACCGGCAGGTCTTCGTACACATAGGCCTTTGACGGCAGCGTTGGGAGTTTCTCCTGCGCCGCCGCGACCGCCGGCGCGAGCAGCGCGAAGCGTCTGCGCGAAAGCTTCATGGGCGTTCCTCCTCTGGCGAGTGTACAACGAGAGAATACCGAAGTCAGGAGACAGAAGTCAGAAGACAGAAGCCGCGAGAGGCGCCGCGAAGGCCTGACCTTTGGATTCTGACTCCTGCCTCCTGGCTTCCGGCTGCTCAGTCAAGGCGGCATTTCCGGCTAACCTTTCGCGCCCGCCGCAGTACATATGTCATGCAGAAGCTGATCCAGGACTCTCTGTATGCTCTCCGCGGCCTGCGGAAGGCGCCCGTGTTCAGCACGGTGGCAGTGCTGTCGCTGGCACTCGGGATCGGCGCGAACACAGCGATTTTTACGCTGGTCGATCAGCTCATCCTGCGGCTCTTGCCGGTGCAGGACCCGGAGCATATCGTACTGTTGCGCGCGCGAGGGCGGCACTACGGCAGCAATAACGGCATGAACGCGCTCTCCTATCCCATGTACCAGGATTTGCGCGAACGCAATCAGGTTTTCAGCCAGATGATGTGCCGCTATCGGCAGGGATTCGCGGCGGGCGCGGGATCGCGGACGGA
Source organism: Bryobacteraceae bacterium (assembly GCA_035508655.1). Classification (GTDB taxonomy): domain Bacteria; phylum Acidobacteriota; class Terriglobia; order Bryobacterales; family Bryobacteraceae; genus DATGMB01. The sequence goes on along the minus strand of DATJMP010000366.1, from coordinate 4,572 downwards.
AGTGGTGTATGGCGAGATCGTGTCCGGCAATTATTTTCCGATGCTCGGCATCCGCGCTGCCGTGGGCAGGCTGTTTACGGCGTCGGACGACCTGCACGCCGGCGCGCACCCCTATGCCGTCCTCAGCTATACGTGGTGGAAGACACGCTTCGCGGGCGATCCGAACATCGTGGGCCAGACGATCCGGCTGAACAATTTTCCGCTCACGATCGTGGGCGTGGCGCAGCCCGGCTTCGCGGGCGTCGAGCCGGGGCTGCCGGCGTTCGTCTTCGTGCCCATGATGATGTCGGCACAGGTCCGGCCCGACTTCAACGATCTGTTCAACCGCCGGCAGCGCTGGGTCAATGTGTACGGGAGGCTGAAGCCGGGTGTGGCGCTCGATCAGGCCAAGGCAGGCTTGCAGCCGCTGTTCCACCAGATTCTCGATTCGGAAGTCGTGATGCCCGCGTTCCGCAACGCCACACCGTACGACAAGCAGCAATTCCTGCGCATGTGGCTGGATGCGATGCCGGGCTCGCAGGGCAACACGTTCCTCAAGCGGCAGTACGAAAAGCCGCTGTGGGTATTGATGGGCGTGGTGGGGCTGGTGCTGCTCATCGCCTGCGCCAACCTGGCCAGCCTGCTCACCGCGCGCGCCGCGGCGCGGCAGAAAGAGATAGCGGTCCGGCTCGCGCTGGGCGCCAGCCGCGGGCGCATGCTCCAGCAGTTGCTCACGGAAAGCATCCTAATCTCGGTGGCGGGCGGAGCGGCGGGGATCGCCTTGGCGGTACTGATGGTAAAGGGCCTCCTGGTGTTCCTGCCGCCGCAAATCACCGGCTACACAATCTCGAGCTCGCCGGATGAGCGGATACTGATTTTCACGTTCCTCCTGGCGCTTGCCACAGGCATCGGCTTCGGACTGGTGCCTGCGCTGCAATCGACCAAGCCCGATATTGCGCCCACGCTGAAGGAACAGGCGGGCAGCGTAATGGGCGGCGGGGCGCAGGTGAGATTCCGTAAAGTGCTGGTGGCGGCGCAAGTGATGCTTTCACTCCTGCTGCTAGTGGGCGCTGGACTGTTCGCGCGCAGCCTGGCCAATCTGCACTCGCTCAATCCCGGATTCCAGACCGCGAACCTGGTCCAGTTCATGGTCGACCCCACCACCATCGGCTACGACCAGAACCGCATTCGCGCGCTTTACGACCGCCTGGTCGAACGGCTCGCCCGCGTTCCGGGCGTGACCGGTGTGGGCTATGGCCGCGTGCCCAAACTCATGGGCTGGGAGTGGGACAACTGGGTGACCATCGACAGCTATCCGCGCCAGGGCGAGCCGCCCGATCCGCACATGGACGCCGTCAACGCCGGCTACTTCGCCACTCTGGGCATCCCGATCCTCCTGGGTCGCGCGTTCACGCAAAAGGACTACACCAACCCGCACAAGGTCGCGATCGTGAACGCCACCTTTGCCAAAAAGTACTTCGGCAACGCTCTGGCCGTGGGCCACCGGTTCGGACTCGGCAGCGATCCCGTCACGCCCACCGATATCGAGATTGTCGGGGTGGCCGGCGATACACGCTACGAAAGCCTGCGGGATCCGATTCCCCCCGAAATCTATCTCTGTTCGCCGCAGAACACCACCTGGGGCGACACCTATTACATCCGCACCGCGCGCGATCCGGACAACCTGTTCGGCGCCATCCGCGCCGCCGTGCATGAGATCGAGCCCAACCTGCCAATGATGTACATGATGACGCTCGACAAGCAACTCGACGATTCGCTGGTCACCGAGCGGATGATCGCGGCGCTCTCGATCGTGTTTGGCGTGCTCGCTACCATTCTGGCCATCATCGGTCTGTACGGCGTGATGGCCTACATGGTGTCGCGGCGGGCGCGGGAAATCGGAATCCGGATGGCGCTCGGCGCGCAGAGCAACAGCGTGGTGTGGATGATTCTGCGGGAGGTGCTGCGGCTGGTGGCGATCGGCGTGGCGACCGGTCTGCCGGCGGCGCTGGCACTCAGCCGCATTGTGCAGGCACAGCTTTACGGCATTCAGCCGTACGATCCGCTCTCGGTGGCGGCGGCGACGCTCCTGCTGGCGGGAGTGGCCGTTCTGGCCGGCTATATCCCTGCGCGGCGCGCGGCGGCGTACGATCCGGTTCGGGTCTTGCGGTACGAATGAGATGCTCCAGCCGGGCCCGGGATGCCTCCACGGGCTTGCGCTGTTTTTGGCGGGCCCGTGTTACCCCCTCGGGCCCGCCTTGCCATACCGTTGTCCTCGCGGTGTTTCCGGTGGTCGGGTATGCCGGCTTGGAAGCCGGCATGGCCGGCCAGGAGGCCGACGCTACCGTTTGCGGATCCGTTGGGTATCCGGCCTCTACGAGCGGTTTCTTTACTGCTTGATAATCGTTCCGTCCGGCCGCCGGATTTCGCCCCATCCGCCGTTGAGATTGGCGCCCGGACCGCGCCGGCCTTCGCCGCCGCCGTACGGGTATTTCGCCGCCGCCTTCTCGTCCACTTCGATTCCCCAGCCCGGCTTGTCGTTCGGATAGATGTAGCCGTCCTTGGCGATGCCGCAGCCGTGGAATACTTCCTGGAGGCGGTCATTGAACGCGGTGTATTCCTGGATGCCGAAGTTGTAGCAGACCACATCCAAGGTCACGTTGGCCATGTGGCCGATGGGCGAAACGTCGCCGGGGCCGTGCCAGGCGGTGCGCACGCCGAAAATCTCGCCCATGGCGGCGATCTTGCGGCACGGGGTGAAGCCGCCCACCTGCGTCACATGCATGCGCATGTAATCGATCAGCCGTTCGGTGATCAGCGGCGTCCACTCGTGCGGGCTGTTGAACAGCTCGCCCATCGCGATCGGCGTGGAACACTGGCTGCGGATCTGGCGGAAATAGGCGATGTCCTCCGGCGAAAGCGCATCTTCGAGGAAGAACAGCCGGAACGGTTCCACCGCCTTGGCGAACTGCACGGCCTGGTTCGGCGTGTAGCGCTCATGCATGTCGTGGAGTAGCTCGATTTCGTCGCCGAGCTGTTTGCGGGCTTCCTCCAGAAGCTTCACCGAGGCGCGCCATTGCGCGGCGGAATCAAACACCGGCCCTTCATGCAGCCCCTGCATCTGTGTGCCGCGGCCGCCACCGGAGCCGTAGCTGGCCATTCCGGCCACCCCGACCTGCACGCGCACGGCTTTGAAGCCCTGCGCCATGAGCTGGCGCGCATTTTCGATGCAGCGGGCATTGTCGGCGCCCTGCGCGTGGGTGTAGGCCATGGCGGCCTCGCGGCACTTGCCGCCCACCAGCTCATAGACCGGCATATTCGCCTGCCGGCCCTTGATATCCCAGAGCGCCTGATCGACGCCGCTGATGGCATTGTTCAGCACGGGGCCATTGCGCCAATAGGAACTGTTGTACATGGCCTGCCAGAGGTCATCGATCCGGTCCACCGGCTTGCCCAGCAGGAACGGCTTCAGGTACCGTTCGACTGCCGCGTTCACCAGGTCCGCGCGCTGCGTGAACGTTCCGCACCCGTAGCCATACAGGCCATCCTGGTCGGTCACAATCTTGACCACCGTCAGCCGGGAGCCTGCCGGCGCAGTGGCGATTACCTGTACATCCTTGATCTTCGGCGCGGGCATACCGTGGAGAGCGCGAACCGCTCCTGCCGCGAACAGGCCGAGGACTTCTCTTCTGCCCAAAGACAATTTGCCAGCCATAGGACCCTTTATACCGCATTTGCTGCTAATCTCACAGCATGAAACGTCTTTGGCTTTTTCTCCTGCCCGTTGCCGGCACCGTCTGGCTGATGGCCCAGCCGCCACACGACTCCCTGATCGAAGGGTTCCGCAATGTGGAGGTAGCTTCCGTGGCCGACGCCATGGAACAGCTTTACGGCCAGCGCGCTTACATGTCGCACGAGATGCGCCCGCTCTCGCCTGCGAAGTTCGCCGGTCCGGCGCTCACCGTTCTCATGAAGAAGGAGGAGCACAAAGAAGGATCAGCGGCCTCGCAGGGAATGCTGGATGCCATCGATGCCGCTCCCGCCGGCTCGATTTACGTGATGGAGCTCGAAGACGGCGCCGATTATGCCGGCATCGGAGGATTGATGGCCACGGCCATGAAAGCTCGCGGCCTGGCGGGGGCGATTGTGGACGGGGGCGTCCGCGACACCCCGCAGATCCGGAAGATCCAGTTCCCGGTTTTCAGCCGGGGCGTGGTGCCTTCCACCACGGTGAACCACTACCGGTTCGGCGGCGTCAACGTTCCGATCATGTGCGCCGGCGTGCGTGTCAATGCGGGCGACATTATCGTGGCCGATGAGGATGGCGTGACCGTCGTGCCCAAGGACCGGGCGGCGGACGTTCTGAAGAAAGCCCAGGATCTGGACAACACCGAGCACTCGATGATCCCGTTCATCGAGAAATTCCGGTCGATCAAGGAAGCGGTCGCGAAGTTCGGACGGATCTAGCAGTTTGCGGAAAAACAGCTTGAAGTGGTGACCATAAGCGCGGTACGAACGTCTTCATTGCATGCGCGGATCCGACCACCAGCAAGCCGACATGTACAGTTATATTTCGCCGGAGGCGCGAGTGCG
>DATJMP010000365.1:0-5340 GCA_035508655.1 Bryobacteraceae bacterium | reverse complement strand
TGCGTGCCGTGCGATTGGCCGCCCCAATCCCTTATCCCCAATCCCTTATCTCCACTTACGGCGCCGGGACTATCTGGTACATCAGCGACATGCCCTGATAGAAGGGCTGATAATAAATGCCGCCGCAGTTGTACACCACGGCTCCGTTGTAAGTAGGGATGGTGGCGCATCCGGCCGGAAGCATCGGAACCACCGTTCCGACGGCGGGTGGCGCGTAGTAGGCCGGCGGCGGCGCGGGCGTTGTTCCGCCCAACGCCAGACCGGCGGCAAGACCGAACAGACCGGCCGCGGCAACGCCGCCCCAGCCGGGACCATGATGGCGGTCGATGACTACCGGCCGCCCGGCTCCGCGCGGCGGCGCGGCGCGGCCGACTTGCGTATAACGCCGCGGACCGTAGCTTTCGACGCGCGCCGAAACGGGCGGCGCCAGCGCGGTCAGTGTAGCGGCAGCGGTTAAAAGGGCCAGGGTTCTCATTTTGCTTGTCCTCCCTGCGGAAGATTTCCGGACCTGACGGCGCTCAAGGGTGCGGGCACCGCTCCCGCCGGCTTGGAGAATACGAAAGCGGTCGCGGGGATCTCCGCGTTCAGGCGCCAGTTAGAAAACTCGATTTCTTCGCGAGGCTGGCCCGGCTCGTTCTTGTAAGTGACGGCCATGCGGCAGGGTAAGACCTCATTCGGACCACTTAGCCAGAGCTGCCAATCGGCCTCCGGCTCGGTGAACGCCAGGTGTAAGAGCTGCTCGTTGCCGGAATTCGCCATCCCGATCGAATTGGCGCTGGCGAGCCCGTCGGAGAGGAATGCGTACGGATCGGCCGCCAGGAACGGCCGCAGCGGCATGTGGACCTGGAGCTGGTTTTTCAGGGTCTCGAGCGCCGACTCGACGGTCGCGCCGGCGGGTATGGTGGTATAGATTCTCCCGCTTACGGGCATGATGGTGACGTTCTGGCCGTCGTACCAAAGGTTGACGTCCGACGTATCCGATTGCGTCTGGAGCCGCATGCGATTGGGCCGTTGGACCTGCACGGTGATGGTGCGGTAGAAATTCAGCATCTGGCCGTTCGTGCCGGGCTCTTCGCGCATGATGCGCACGGTGAAAGAAAACGACTGGGCGCCGCGGAGTTGGTCGCTCATGGTTCTGAGCGCCTGCATGGCGACAGGATCCAGAGCGGGCGCCGTTCCATTGTTGGGCAGGGTGGCGGACCGGTTCGCGCTTTGGGCCGGGAGCGCCGGCGACAGGGCGAACGAGCCGGCCAGCGCCAGCATGGTTATTGGAAGCTTGGAATATCGACTTTGCATCATAATCGTCTGTTTGGGATTGCCATCGGGTCAAGTCCCGATCTGACGGATGCAGTTCGCGTGCCATGGGGCGAAATCGCTACAACGGGCCGATTGTGCCGGGAAGGACCAGTGGGAGCCGGCCGAGTGGACTGGCCCGACTTATGCGAGCCCCACGTTCAATAAAGTCCGAGATAGGCATAAGCCTCGCTCTGGCCGGCTACGCCGTGGCCGTAGGAGAAGAGAAACGGCAAACCCGGGTCGCGGAATTTGTAATAGCGCCAGGCGAAGGGGCCGGAGCCGGCGGGGGCCAAAGCGGGACTAGTGGACGGAAGACGGCGGCGTCGGGAACGATGAGATGCAAATGAACGTTGGGAAGGGCGCCCAGTTGAATTCGACGGCCGGGCCAAAGGTATCGGTCCCGACCGCCGTGCCGTCCGATGCGGCCAACGTGTAGAACTCGTAGTGCCGAAAATCGATGGGTTCCGGGTCGTCGGTTTGAAACGGCGGCCCGGCCATCAAAACGGAACTGAACGCGAAAGCGCAGATCCACTGCGCGGCTATCCTTATTCCGGTTCAACCACGAGGTAGCGCGTATTGCCTTTGTGGTACACAAACAGCAAAACGCGATCGGTGCCGGAGGCGGCGCGGACGGCATCGTGGAATTCAGTGGTGCTGGCGACGGTGTGGTGATTGATCTGGGCGATGACGTCGCCGCGCTGCAGGCCGGCGGCGAGAGCGAGGCTGGCCGGGTCGAGACCGGTCACGACGACGCCCTTGGCTCCGGGCGGCAGGCTGAGCTCATGGGAAAGGTCCGGGGTCAACTCGGTCACGTCGATGCCTTCCAGGAGACCGGCGACAGGAGCCGCTGAGACGGCGCGGGAGGCTTCGCCCTTGCCGGAGACCGGCTCCTCGCCCAGGGTGACCGGTATGTCGCGCTCCACGCCCTCGCGAAGGACGCGGAGGTGAACGGTGGTGCCAGGGGCGGTCATGGAAATGGTCAGGCTCAGCACGTCGTTTGTTGGCACGGGATGGCCGTTGACCGCGAGGATGAGATCTCCGGAGGCAAGTCCGGCGCGGGCAGCCGGGCTATTGGGACTGACTTGCGCGATGAGTGCGCCGCGCGGCTCACCCCGCAGGCCGAAGGATTGCGCGATGCCGGAAGTTACCTGCTGGGTGGTAACTCCCATCCAGGCGCGAATGACGTGTCCGCTTTGCAGGATGCGGTCCATTACCATGTGCGCCATATTTACAGGAATCGCGAAGCCGACACCCTCGAAGCCGCCGGCGCCGGAGAGCAGGGCGGTATTGATGCCGATCAATTGCCCGTTGGCATTGATGAGGGCGCCGCCCGAGTTACCCGGATTGATGGCCGCGTCCGTCTGAATGAAATCCTCGTAATCTTCAATGCCTAAGTTGCCGCGGCCGACGGCGCTGACGATGCCCATGGTTACGGTCTGGCTCAGACCAAAGGGGTCGCCGATGGCCAGCACGAAATCGCCCGGCCGCATTTGCGAGGAATCACCGAGCGGCACAGTGGGCAGACCGGTCGCGTTGACTTTGAGGAGGGCGATATCGGTCTTAGGGTCGGTGCCGATCACGCGCGCCTCGAAGTCGCGGTGGTCGGACATGCCGACCTTGACATAGCTGGCGCCTGCGATGACGTGCTCATTCGTGAGGATATAACCGTCGGGACGAACGATGACGCCTGAACCCAGGCTTTCCTCGCGTTTGCGGCGCATGGGCGGCGGGTTGAAAAACTGGCCGAGGGCATCCCGCGCATCCGCGCCGCTGGTGCTATGAACAATCTTGGAAGAGGAGACATTCACTACCGCAGGCAGGCAGCGCTTCACTACCGGAGCGAACCCGGTTTCGAAGTTCAAATGGCTTGCGGACTCATTCCCGGCCGGTTCGGCGAAGAGCGGCAACGCCATCAATCCGGCTAACAGGATCCCTTTTGCTCGCATGTATCCCCTCCAGAAGTTGAGTGGCGCGGCCCCGGCCTTGGGCCAGGGGCCCTTTGCCAGCACTAAGTGCAATTGCAAGGCCACCGGCGGCGCGAGCGGCAGGTCAAACAAACATAGATTTTGGCCCGGGAGATGCACGCTGTAATTACGAACAGGAAATTATATGGCGGACTGGAAAGGGGTTATGAAAAAGACGAGGCTTCTCTTGCCGGCGGCATGGATTGTACTGGCGGCTGCAGGTTATGCTTCTATCCGTGTCAGCACGGACTATAGCCACACCACAGATTTCGCCGAATATCACACGTATAGCTGGCTGAAGATAGACGCCGGAAATTCGTTGTGGGATCAACGAGTGCGCCAGGCCGTCGATGCGCAACTGGCAGCCAGGGGCTGGCACGAAGTCCCATCGGGCGGCCAGGCATCGGTGTCGGCGTTTGCGACGACGCGCGAACGGCCGACCGTGCAGACCTTTTATAGCAGCTTCGGACCGGCCTTCGGCGGTTGGGCCTGGGGCGGCGGTTGGGCTTGGGGCGGTGGCTGGACGGACGGCGTTGCGACGACGCAGGTGTTCTACACGCCGATCGGCTCGCTGGTAGTTGATATTTTCAACAGTCAGAGCCACCATCTCCTTTGGCGGTCCGTTTCGACGCAGGCGCTTTCCAGCAAGCCGAGTAAGAATGAACGGAAACTGGCGAAAGCAGTCAACAAGATGTTCCGCGATTTCCCGGCGCCCTGCCGGGGATGAAGCGGCGCTGGCCTCGGCGCAATGAGCAGCGAAATCTTCACCCTCCGAAGTGCAGGCGGGACGAACCGGACCGGCAGTTCGCGGCAGCAACTTCTCGAGCTGCTGGTCTTTCTGTTTCTGATGGTCCCCTCGATCGTGCTGTCGTATTTCGCGCTGCACGCAGCCCAGCCGAGCTTCGATTTCATCGCGGCGGCGACGATGCTGCGGGAATTGGCCCTCGTAAGCCTCATCGCCTTCTTTCTGTGGCGCAACCGCGAGCCGATGACGCTGGTCGGGTGGACGGCGCGCGGCGCAATCAGAGAAATTGCCATCGGCGTGCTGCTGTTTCCTATGGCGCTTTTTATCGGCACGGCGGTTAACCAATGGCTGCGCACCGCGGGTCTTTCCGGCACAACGCCTGCGATCGCCCATTCGATGACTCCGGTGGGCGTGCACCAATTGGTGCTTTCGGGATTTCTGGTGGCGGTGGTGGCGGTTTGCGAGGAGACTATCTTTCGCGGCTACCTGTTCCTGCGCCTGCAGTCGCTCACCGGAAGTACGGCCGCAGGTGCGTTCCTGTCGACCATTTTATTCGCGGCGGGGCACGGTTATGAAGGCGTTGCCGGAGTCTCTACGGTGTTTACCCTGGGACTGGTTCTGGTCAGCGTATACCTCTGGAGGAAGAGCCTGATCGCGCCGGTCGTGATTCATTTCTTACAGGATTTTCTGAGTATCATTCTTCTGCCGGTGCTCCTCAGGAAGTGACTGTTCGCTTTAATACGTGGGCCTAACCAGCCTAGAGTACCAGTCCAGGATAGCGCTAAGTTGCTGAACCTAAGGTTTGTATGGCTAAGTCGATCACCCGACTTTCGCCCTGTTTTTTATCGGCATGGAGTCCTAGGGCAAAACCTATCGTAATTTCTTATTTCGCCCGATTTGGTGATTTGGTACTGTGAGTTTTAAGAGAATTGAGAAGGTATGATCCAGACGGCCCAGAGTCAATATGTAAGTCGCCCGCACATTGGGTTAACGGCCCGCCAAACGGAGGTGCTATTGCTCATTGCGGACGGTAAAACCACTAAACAGATAGCCAAAGAGCTCGGGATTTCCTTCAAGACGGCTGCCGCCCACCGTGCAAATCTCATGCAGAAGCTCGACATTCACGATACCGCTAACCTGGTGCGCCATGCCATTCGAACTGGAATTCTGGAGCCCTGAAACTCTCTTAGAAATGAAACGGTACTATTACGATCAGAACTGCAGGGACCTGACGGTTTGGTACGGTTTCAAGGCAAAATGACGAGGGGCGGGTAGCTACATCGCAAGCGAGATCCGAACGGGTTTGGCCTAGCACCTGCTCGCCCCTTCGTTCTA
>DATJMP010000364.1:0-3621 GCA_035508655.1 Bryobacteraceae bacterium | reverse complement strand
CATCTTTATGAGAGCCGGGTTATGACTTACACGTCCTGGCCAAACTGACCGCCAGTCAGTCAACATCGGATCGGTATCGTTGACGTCCAGCTTGGAAGCGTATCCCCGGATTGCAAATAAAGAACATGGCGTCTACGGCGGCAATTCCACACACACGAAAACCACGGAGAAAAACGCTACTCCAAAGACTTCGGTGCTTAACGGAGTATTAATGGAGTACGGTCCAGACGCAAGAGTTTTCGGAACGCGAGCAAATAACCGAAATGCCGAACCTGTCCGCGAATTGTCCCGCGCGGTGTCAATAACTCCTCCTGCATGAGAATCATCGCAAGGTATAATCGCTGAAACGCATTATGCCTCTTACTGCCGGAACCCGTTTCGGCCCATACGAGATTCTTGCCTTCATCGGAGCGGGCGGGATGGGTGAGGTGTATCGGGCTCGCGACACGAGGCTGAAACGGGAAGTTGCCCTCAAGATACTGCCCCAGGATCCCGCCAAGGAGCCGGTTCGGTGCCGAAGGTTCGAGGCGGAAGCACACGCCGTAGCTGCCCTCAATCACCCCAATATCATTGCCATCTACGACGCCGGGGCTGAAAACGGCGTGTTGTACATCGTCACGGAGTTGATCGACGGTGAACCCTTACGAGGCGCTTTCGCTTTGCGCAAGGTCCTCGATTATGCCGTGCAGACTGCGAACGGACTGGCCGCGGCACACGCAGCCGGCATTGTCCACCGGGATCTGAAACCGGAGAACATCCTGTTAACCCGCGACGGGCGCATCAAAATTCTGGATTTCGGTCTGGCAAAGGTGAGCACGACAAAAATGGCGGCGGCAGCCACCGAAACGTTGACGGTCCACACTGAACCGGGTGTCGTCATGGGAACCGTCGGCTACATGTCGCCAGAGCAGGTTCGAGGCGGCGAAGCCGATCATCGGTCCGACATCTTCAGTTTCGGCGTCATCTTCTATGAGCTGCTAAGCGGCCGCCGTGCCTTTCAGGGTGATACCGCCGTGGAGACCATGGCGGCAATCCTCAAGCAAGAGCTGCCGGATTTGCCGGACAAGGTACCGCCGGCCGTCCGGCAGATCCTGAACCACTGTCTGGAGAAAGATGCGGCCAACCGTTTTCAGTCGGCGCGCGATCTGTCGTACGCTCTGGCGGCGGTATCCCAAAGCGGCAGCCAAAGCGGCGCGGCCCCGAATGTGACGCCAGCAATGCGGTGGCCGCGCCGGACGCTCCTGGTGGCTGGTGTGGTCGGGTTGATGGCGCTGGCGGTCGCGACAGATCGGCTGGTGGTTCCAATACCGCAGACAACAGCCTGGACGGGAGCCCTTTTGGGCGGACCGGAAATCGCCTATCGGCCGCGTCCCTCACCCGACGGTCACCTACTCGCGTTCTATGCCGTTGAGCAAGGCTATACGCAGGTCGGTGTGATGACACCCGAGACCGGCAACTGGTCGATACTCACGCAGGGCCAGCAGCACGGAAATGTGACCAATGTCGCCTGGGCGCCGGATGGCGCCTCGATTTATTACGACCGCATCACGGCAGTGCCGCAGGGGATTTACAGTGTTCCTGTGCTCGGCGGCGACGAGCGCCTTGTATTTGCGAACGCCTTCCGGCCCGAAGCGCTCGCCGATGGAAGTTTGCTAGCCGTCAAATTGAATTCCAGCCATGAATGGCAACTCTTCCGCTTCTGGCCCGAAACGGGACGCGTACAGGACTTGCCTGTGGCTGCAGTCGATATCCAGGATAGTCTGGAGAATCCGCGCGTTTTTCCGGACGGCAAAGAAGCTGTGATCGATGGTGCGCCGCTGGGGCAGGAAGCCGGCGGCATGCGGTTGCTGGAGGTGAATCTGGCGACTGGCGCCACGCGGCCGCTTGCGCCCGATCTTCTAAGGGGCACAGGTGCGCCCGGCTACGCAGTGAGTCGCGACGGAAAATCCGTGCTTGTTGCTGTCCAGTATGGCGAATTTACACGCGTGATTTCGGTGCCTGCTCACGGCCGAGGACCTGCGCAGACTCTGTTTACGGCGACCCACGAAATCTGGGGAGTTGATAGCGCACCGGACGGAAGCGTGTATGCGTGTGTCACGGACCTCCCGGCGGAGCTCGTTAACCGGCCGCTGGACCGGGATCAGACGGAGGCGCTAGCCCGATTCCAAGAGGTTTCCGATCCGGACCTGATGACCGTGCTGCCGGATGGGCGTGTAGTACTGACGGTGCTTAATTCGGAGCGCGCACGCCTGGTGGCCGTGCAGCGCGGCAAGAACCCAGTCCCCATCGTCGCGACGACAGAGGAGACGTCGACTCCCGTAACAGTAGCCGGACCACGAGAAATCGCGTTCCTGATCGGTTCTGTGCCGCGAGCGACAATCGCATTCGCGGATACGGAAACCGGGCGCATCACGCGCCGGATCGCGCCAGGCAAAGGTGAGATCGTTTCGTTGGCTGCCTCTCCGGACGGCGACACGCTGTACTTCGCCAGCGCAGGTATGATCTGGTCGCTTCCGTCCGCTGGCGGTGAAGCACGAAAGATTCGGTCCGGCAATCGCGTGGTAGCCGACCGGTCCGGCCGGGCACTACTGGTTAGCCTCCTGGAAAGCCCGAATACGAGGCTCTTTTACGTTCCTCTAGATGGCACACCTGAGACGGAAGTCTCGGTCGACGGAACCCACGCCCTGCGCTACTCGCACATCTCGGCCGGGAGTTGGAACGCGGATAGCCAATTGTTGACTTCGCTTCACGAGTCATGGTTTGCCGCGCCCGCTGTGCTGGATACACGGAACGGCCGCGTGCAACCCCTGCCCACCGATAATACGAGCGATTACGCCTCCATGGTCTGGCAGCCAGACGGACGCATGATCGCGCTGCGCATCGGCGAGCGCTCTGCGTTGTGGCGATTCGGGCCGGAGCGGGAGCGGAAATAATGATGACGCCCGGCGCTATCGGCCACTACCGCATCGTTTCCAAGCTCGGGGAGGGCGGCATGGGCGAGGTCTACCGCGCCACCGATACCAAGCTCGGGCGCGACGTCGCCGTCAAACTTCTGCCAGCCGCGTTTGCCCAGGATGCGGGGCGCATCGAGCGGTTTAAGCGAGAAGCGCAGGTGCTCGCTTCGCTGAACCATCCGAATATCGCGGCGATCTACGGGGTGGAAGAGGGCGCGCTGGTGATGGAGTTGGTGGAGGGCCCGACGCTGGCGGAAATTTCCGGCAAAGGGCCGATGCCGGTTGACGATGCGCTGGCCGTGGCGCGGCAGATCGCAGAAGCGCTCGAATACGCGCATGAGCGGGGCGTGGTGCATCGCGATCTGAAACCGGCCAACATCAAGCTGACACCCGAAGGACGGGTGAAGGTGCTGGATTTCGGGCTGGCAAAGGCACTCGCAACGGAGGTCGCGCCGGGCAATCCGGAATCGTCGCCCACTTTGACGATGCAGCCGACGATCGCCGGCACGATCATCGGCACGGCGGCGTACATGTCGCCCGAGCAGGCACGGGGGCAAGACGTGGACCGGCGCGCGGATGTCTGGGCGTTCGGCGCGGTGCTTTACGAAATGCTGACGGGCCGGCGGGCGTTTGGCGGTAAAACGATCACCGATACCCTGGCCGCAGT
>DATJMP010000363.1:0-10515 GCA_035508655.1 Bryobacteraceae bacterium | reverse complement strand
GTGGTCGACTTACGAGCAGGCCGACCTGGTGCCTCCGGCGCAGCCCGATGGGCCGGGCAAGTTCATCCTGAATGACGGCACGGACGCGCCCATGCCGGATGAGAATCCGCTGCCGCTGGTTCCGCTGGCGCCGGAGCCGGCCAGGCCGTTTAACGTGGTGCGGTCGGCACGGACGCCGATCCACCCGAACACAGTCACCGCCAACCGGCATTACCGGGCGCTGCTGAAGGGGACGGTTTGGGAGAACTATCAACTGGTAATGACGCAGTGGGAGCGCGTACCGGGCAATCAGGCGATTCCGGTTCCCGCGACGATCAATGCAGACGCTTCCAATACGTTTCCGGGTGTCGGGGCAGGCTCGGCCTTCAGCAATCTCACTATGGAGACCTTCGACCAGAACCGCGTGCAGTTGGGCTGCATGAGCTGCCACAACAAGGCGCGAATGAACGCCGACTTCATGTGGACGGTGCTGGACCACGCGTATCCGCCGGTGATCGCGCCGTCCGCTACGGCGGTGGCGAAAGGCCGGTAGGACCGAAGGCTTTTTGCGGGCGCTCGGGTCCGGAGTCGGGGGATTGGGGGTTAGGGATTAGGGATTGGCTAGTCCGGCTTCCACTGGCGTGCGCGCGAGTTCTCTTCGTAGTGGAGATAGCCAAAGGGTCCCGGGCGCGGCACTCGCGAACCGAAAAGCGGAATGCTGAACGCCGACGGGGTCGGCGTTCAGCGGCGGATGTGCCCCTACTTGTGTGCGGTCAGCTTGGCGGCGTGGGGCTTGCCCCAGAAGATGAAGGTGCCGCGATCGCCGGAAGTGATGATGTCCATGGCGCCGTCGTGGTTCAGGTCAACCACCTGGAAGTGCGAGCCCACGCCGGAACGGTTGTGGATGAGCTCCGGCTCGAAGCGGGCTCCGCCGGGCGCGCTCTTGTCGCGCACCGTGCGGTACCAGTAGAGCACCGCGGGGCCGTAGGGGTCGGGGTCGGCGTAGCTCTCTTCGTGCGACCAGTAGCGCTTGCCGACGACGAAATCCGGAATGCCGTCGCCATCGATGTCGGCGATGGTGTCGGCGTGCGGCTCGGAGAAGACGACTCCGCCGGCGCTCTTCGAGGCCAAGTCGCCCATGATGGGATGCTCGACGAAGGAGATCGTGCCGTCGCGGTCGCGCTTCTGCTCGAACCAGGAAACGCCCCAGCCATGGGCTTCGATGCTGGTAACGACGTCGGCAAGGCCGTCGCCGTTCACGTCGTAGACGCACATCTCGGCGCCGCCGCGTCCGAAGTATTCGGGATGGAAGGTCCAGGTGTTCTGGTCCGCGCCCTTGGCAGGCTGCTCATACCAGCCGGAGGCGGTCAGAATGTCCATGCGGCCGTCGCCGTTGATATCGCCGACGCCGATGCCGTGCGCGTTGACGATAATCTTGTCGGAAACGGCGTGCACGACCCACGGCTTGGTAGGATCGGCGGGATCGGGCTTGGCGTAGGCGATGACGCCATTGCCGCCGAAGACCACTTCGGGCTTGCCGTCGCCGTCTACGTCGCGGAACAGCACTTCCTCGGTGGTGATGCCGGGCAGCACCATATATTTATTCCAGCGCCGGGATTCGCCGCGCGGATTGACGTACAGGGCGATGGGGCGCGAGTCCGTCATGAGGATGTCGGGCCAGCCGTCGCCGGTGTAGTCGTAGGCGAAATTGATCATGCCGCTGGCGTACTGCGTGCTGGGATTGAAGGTCTGGCCCAGGGTGAACTCTTCGCGCTTGGTGTAATCGGGCCCGAGGTAGATGAAGGGACCGGCGGCGATATCGGGGATGCCGTCGTGGTTGAAATCGGCCGCGGCGGCGGACCAGCCGTAGTAGAAATCGCTGATGCGCTGCATGCGGAAATTGGAGGAAACGTGTTCCGCCGGCTCTTCCTTAATGCGGAGATCTTTGAAGGAGACGTCCTTGAAGCGCACCTCGCCGGTTCCACCCGCGTACAAGGCGATGGGGCCGAAGCCGCTGGACTGATCGCCGGTAGAGCCGCCGGCGATGCCGGTGTTGCCGCCGCCGCTGGCTCCGGCGTCGTTGAGCGAGGGCCGGAGGATATCGGCGTCCAGGATCACTTGCACGCTGTTCCATTCCTCCGCGCGGAGGCCGATGGCCAAGCCGGCGCGCCCGCCATAGCTGGCCGAGTTTCCGCCGCCCATGCGGCCCATGCCGCCCGCCGCCGGACCTCTACCGCGTCCGGCCGCCCCGCCACCGCCATTGCCGCGGCCCGCGTTCAATGCGGTGTAGCGGACGGTGCCGCCGGAGCGCTCCAGTTTTTCACGGCCCGTTTCCTGCCCCTCGGCATCCAGCTTCAGGTTGTAGGAGGCCAGGTCGCCCTCGTTGAGCGAGACGAAAACGCCTTTCATGCCGTCGGCCGTCTTTTCGGCGCGGAAAAGAAGTCCGGTTTTGCATCCCGCCGCGCACTTGAAGGAGCTGAAGAACCCGACGTCCTGGTATGATTTGTCGAGCACCAGCCAGCCGCCGCCCGGCGATTTGGGGGTGCCGACGATTTCGCCGTTCTCGACTCGCCACTGGGCCTGCCCTAGCGTGTGCCAGCCACTGAGACTGGACGCATGGAACTTCGCATCGGGAACAAAAGCCCAAGGCGCGGCGGCGTATGCCGCCACTACCAGAGTGACGGCCGCCGCCGCCAGCAAACAGAAGCGCTTCCTGGACATTGGGTATCTCCTCTCCTTAATCGGCCGAACCTGCCCTGCAGGCGCCGTGTGAAACCCGGTGCTAGCAAGTATATGCGATTCCAGCCGCGGTGGCGGAACCCACGTCTCGGCAGGGAGGGGCAGAAAAGCACTCTCATCGCTGAAAAGTCTGCGGTTGCTGGCAGCGGTGGCAGGAAAATAAAGTATCTGATTGAAAAGATTGGTGGGCGCTCGCGGGCTCGAACCGCGGACCTCCTGCTTGTAAGGCAGGCGCTCTAACCGGCTGAGCTAAGCGCCCTCAATCAAACGGCGCACGAGACGCGCCTTTTTGAGTCTAGCACCGGGGCAGGCGGAACCGTTGAACCGGCTCAGGTGGTGCGGAAGATCCGTTCGGCGTATTCCCGGCTCATCTTCAGATCGTCCTCGAGCTCGCGGGTAGGATTGGTGCCAGCCTCGTATGCCAGCTCTACGGCGATCAGGCCGTCATATTGAATGCTGCGAAGGAATTGCGCCACGGCGCGGTAATCCACGTCCCCGTCGCCGAAGCTCTCGCTCCAGACGCCGCGGGTGGAATTGCGCACGTGCAGGCTGGCGGTGCGGCGGCCGGCCTCGCGAAGAAGCTGCATGGGGTCCTGGCCGCCCCGGTAGACCCAGTGCACGTCCATGCACATCCAGACCAGGCCGGGATCGGTGCGATGCAGGTTACTGCGCCACTCGCGGGCACCCTCAGCCATGTCGGGATCGTGCGCATGGAGCATCAGGCGCATGTCCCTCTCATGGAGGGCGCGGCCCAGCCGGTTCAGATTTTCGGCTTCAACAGAAAGCTCTTCGTCGGTCTTGCGGTCGCGGCCGCGTTTGGGATTGCAATTGGTATTGACCCAGCGGGTGCCGAGAGGCCGGGCGGCATCCGCGGTGGAGAGGATGGCGTCGATGCTGCGGGCGGCCGCTTCGGCCTCGTGAAAAGCGCCGCCGTGGTAGACCACCGGGACCTCGAAACCGGACTGGCGGATCAGCGCTGCGGTCCTCTCGCGCAGCTCGGGCGCGAGGAAGGAATCGATCAGCTCCATGCGCCGGTAGCCGGCGCGGCGGGAGGCGGTGAACATGCGCTCCAGGCCGTCGGCCAGGGCGATCTTGCGCTGGCCGAACCACTGCGTCCAGACGTACGGCTGCAACATCAGCCGGGGCTGGTAGCCGGCGGCGCGCAGCGCGCCCGCGCCCGCGGCTCCGGCCAGCCATTCTCGTCGCGAAATCATATATCACTACTATCAGATTCGGGCTAGAGGGTGGGGCGGCCAACTCTTCCTGCCGGATTTTGAGGGCGCGGAGCAAAACGGATCGGCTCGGAGTAGCGTAAAACATAGCGAGAGCCGAGCTTCGCCCTGCGAAAGATTAGACAGCCGCGGCGGCAAGTGTTCGCAGCCGATCGCTTTGCCTTTTCTTTCACCATCTCTTGGTGCCCCCCGAACGGTGATTTCAGATATACTCGTCTTATTCCGAAATCGGAACGGGCCCGGGACTGCTCCTCCGCCGGCTCGCATCTTATTGCCGAGGAATTATGACACTCCCCGACGAGGCGTCGCTTCGGCGTCTGGAAAAATTGAGTCAGTTGGAACGCGCCAAGAGCCGCCTGAGAATGGGCGGCGGGGCGGACCGAATCGAGAAGCAGCACGGCGCCGGCAAGCTGACCGCGCGCGAGCGCCTGGATCTGTTGCTGGACCGCGACACGTTTCAGGAGTCCGGCCTCTTCGTCTCCCACAAGTCCAAATTCTTCGGCATGGAGAAAAAGGAACTGCCGGCAGACGGCGTGGTGACCGGACGCGGCTCGGTGGATGGCCGGATGGTACACCTGGCCAGCCAGGATTTCACCGTGGCGGGCGGATCGGCGGGCGAAGTCCACGCCGGCAAAATTGCCGACACCATGAAAGCGGCGCTCAAAACCGGATCGCCCTTTATTTTCATCAACGATTCCGGCGGCGCACGGGTTCAGGAAGGCGTCGGCAGCCTGGCCGGGTATGCCCGCATCTTCCATCAGAACGTGATGCTCTCCGGCGTCGTGCCGCAGATTTCGCTGATCTGCGGTCCCTGCGCCGGCGGCGCGGCGTACAGCCCGGCTCTGACGGATTTCGTGATTCAGACGCGCGACGGCCTGATCTTCATTACCGGACCCGCGGTGATCAAGCAGGTAACGGGCGAGGTGGTGACGGCCGAAAACCTGGGCGGCGCGCGGGCTCAGATGAGCAAGTCCGGCGTGGTGCATTTCGTGGCCGAAAACGACGTGGAAGCAGTAGCCATCTGCCGGCGGCTGCTCTCGTTTCTGCCATCGCACAACCTGGAAGATCCGCCGCGCGCGGAACCGGACGATGAAGGGCTGTACAACCCGGAACTGAATGAGATCGTGCCCGAAGATGGCAAGATCGGCTATGACGTGCGCGACGTGATCACGCGCCTGGTGGATCGCGCCGATTTTCTGGAAGTTCACGCCGAATTCGCGCGCAACGTGGTGGTGGGATTCGGACGGCTTCGCGGACGCCCGGTGGGGGTGATCGCCAACCAGCCATCGGTGCTGGCGGGCGTGCTGGACATCGACGCCTCCGACAAAGCCGCGGCGTTCGTTCGCTTCTGCAACGCCTTCAACATTCCGCTCGTCACGCTGGTGGATATTCCCGGCTTCCTGCCGGGCGTGGACCAGGAATACGGCGGCATCATCCGCCACGGCGCCAAGCTGCTGTTCGCGTATTCGGCGGCCACGGTTCCCAAGATCACGGTGATTCTTCGCAAGGCGTACGGCGGCGGATATATCGCCATGTGCGCAAAGGATCTGGGTGCCGACTGCATCGTGGCGTGGCCTTCGGCGGAAATCGCTGTGATGGGAGCGGAAGCGGCGGTGGAAATTATTTTTCACCGCGAACTGTCGCAGGCCGGCGACCGGGAAACGAAGCGCGCCGAGTTGATTCGCCAATACCGCGAGACCTTCTACACGCCTTATGTGGCGGCCGGGCAGGGGCTGGTGGACGACATCATCGAACCCGCGCAGACGCGCGGCTACATTGCGGACGCGCTGGAAGCACTGATCACCAAGCGCGACTGGCGGCCGCAGAAGAAACACGGGCTGACACCTTTATGAGCAGGGGATCCAATTCTCCGGACACGGAGCAGAAGCGGCGGGACCGGGTGGTCATCGCGGCGGCGGTGGCCGCCGTGTTCGGGCGCCGCGCCTCCATCCGCGCCATAAGGCCGGTTCCGGGACACGCAGAGGGCGCATGGATGCGCGAAGGGCGAATGGCCGTTCAGGCCGCGCATCGTATGCCGGCGCCGCTGATTCGTCCGGCTCCAGGCCCGGAAAGGAGCAGATTATGAAGATGCGGATTCGCGTGGAAGACCGCGCCTATGACGTGGAAGTCGATTTCCTCGAAGGCGCCGCTAATGCGAACGAGAGCCGCTCCGGACTCGAGGCGCAGCTTCCGGCCACCGTGTTCCGTCGCCGCCCACCGCAGAAACTGCCGGAGGACAATGTCTGCCGTTCGCCCATTGCCGGGCGGGTGACCGCGGTGATGGGCGCAGCCGGCGGCAACGTGCGCCGCAATCAGCCGGTGGTGCTGATCGAAGCCATGAAAATGCAAATTCCGATCGGCCCCGCCGTGGACGGCACCCTCAAAATTGTCCACGTGGCGGCTGGCGAAACCGTCGGCGCGGGACAGGTGCTGTTCGAGATCTCGTAAAGTTGTTCGCGGCGGTTCGGTCCTTCGATAAGGGCCCGGGATGGCCAGCCATAGAGTGTGGAAAAACTCCGCGAGACACGATGTCTCGTCACCCGTTATTAGAATCAATAAGTTACACAGCAATTTGAGACATGATTGTCTCAACTGGAGGCCGTTTTACACTCTAGCCTTGGTCTGCGCCTGCTTAAACGCGTTTAAGGCAGTCTCGTGGTAGACCTTCTTCAGGACGTCATCTGGCAGGGCCATGCCGTACATCGGCCAGTGGTAGTTGAAGTTGAAGTAAAAATCCTGGTCGTAGAAGTGCTCGTCGGCTGATTCCAGAATGCGCCAGGTCAGGCTGAACAGGTGCTGGCTGAAGGGAATGTCGGTGCCGTAGGTCACGCGGTGGCCCCACTTTTTGAGGAACTCGGCGGTCGTGCGCGGGATCGTGCAGGTTTCGTGGAAGCGGGCCGAAATGTCAGCGTAGAAATTGGGGTTGCGCTCGAAGATCCCGCTGAGCTGATTGAGATCGTAGTCCAGGTTGGCAAGGTGGCTTGCAATGAATACGGTCCTGGGGTGCCGCTTGGCCGCCGCTTCGAAGTGCTCGATCAGCTCGTCGTGCTGCATGATGCCGGGCTTGTTGTCCAGGCGCCAGCTAAAGCCGTTCATGAGGCCGTCGTTGAAGCGGTTCTGCGGGAGGTAGGACCAGTAGGGATCGGAAACGTGCATGTTGACGGGCATGCCGAGGTCGGCGCATTTTTCCCAGATCGCGTCAAGCTGGGGCGCGTCCGGGTGCAGGCCCTTCACCGGCGTCCGCGGCTGCTGATAGCCGCCGGCGCGTCCGCCGCGCCCCCCGCCCATGGTGCCGCGCCAGTTGGGAGGACCGACCACCACACCACCCAGCCCCATGCCCTTGTCGTGCAGCTCGCCGACGCCCACCGCACCCATCTTGTGGCAACGCTCCAGCTCGGCGATGGCGGCATCCGGACGCCAGGCGGGCTCGCCGCACCCACGCAGATCCAAGCCCGTATAGAGGTAGAAGCGCTGCGGATATTTGGAGTAGAGCTTGTAACCGTCGTCGAACGCGTTCGCGCGATACACCGTTCCCTCGCCCACGCCCATGAACGCCACCGAAGCCTGCAGGCCGGCCTCATCCATGATGCGGACCTCCGCTTCCAATTGTTCCGGCGTGTGGGACTGCGCGTGATGGTGCGTATCGATAACCGGGAACTTAGCCTTCTGGATTTCCGAAACATGAATCTTATAAATGGATTTCGGGCGGTAATCCTTCAGCAGCACCTGGTCGGGCAGGAGTTTGTCCAGGTCTTCGGCTTCGCCCGCCGTTCGCTGCTCCCCGCTCTGGGTTTGCGCCGCTGCCGGTCCCATGGCGAGGCCCGCGCCGGACAGCATCATCCAATCCCTGCGGTTTATTCGAGAACCCTTTTTCATTGCGCTTCCTCTCCTCAACTCCCCCGTTATCGCGTTTGAGTATACCACCCGCACACGGGCACGGGCCGTGTGGGTGCCGGTACGACGCGTCTTTTGCGATGCACGTTCTCCTGGCGGGTGCATAATGAGAATTCAATTGTCCGCGGGGCCGGTCTCGCGCAGGGTTGCGGAGCCGGATTTCCGATTTGAAGCGTTTCTGACAGGAGGGACTTATGGCGAATTGGACGCGAAGAGGTTTTCTCGGATCGGTCTCGGGGGCTGCGGCAGCAACGTCGCTTGGGGCGCAGCAAAGGAGCGGCGGAGCACCGGTTCGGCGGACCGGCGGCGGGTCGATCAAAATCACGGACCTGCGGTGCGCCATCATCGGGCAGAACCCGGTGATTCGCATCGTCACGAACCAGGGCATCTCGGGCTACGGCCAGGCCGAATCCACCAAGGCCTATCTCAAGCCGATGGTGCTGTTTTACAAAAACTACATCGTGGGCGAAGACCCGACCGATGTGCAGCGCGTGATGCTGAAAATCCGCCGAATGGGCGCGTTCAAGCCGTGGGGCGCAGCGGTGAGCGCAATCGAAATCGCTCTCTGGGACATCGCCGGGCAGGTGGCCGGAGTACCGGTCTACAAACTGCTGGGCGGAAAGATCCGTGACCGTGTGCGCGCCTACAATGGCGGGGTTCGCTTCCCCATGAACGGCCAGACGCCGCAGGATTACGCCGAGAACATGGCTAAGATGAAGGAGGCCAAAGAAGGCTTCACGCTCATCAAGCAGGCGGTTGGCTTCCACAACCCGGCCATGATGCGCGCCATTCCCAACGGATGGTACGACGAGCCGCGGACGGGCGCGGCCCACTCCGACCGCGGCTTGTTGACCGAGCGCGGGCTCGCGTACATCATCTCCTGCGTGGAAGCCATGAAGAAGGTTCTGGGCGACGAGATCGGCCTCGCCTTGGACTGCGGCCCCGGTTGGACAGTGAAGGATGCGATTACGTTCGCGCGAGCGCTGGAGCCGTACCACATTACCTGGCTCGAAGACATTATTACCGGCGACTACACGCCATACCCGAATGCCGAAGTCTTCCGCGAGGTGACGCAGGCGACATCGCTGCCCATTCACACCGGAGAGGAGGTCTATCTGCGCGAGAACTTCAAGGACCTGATCGAAAAACAGGCGGTGAACGTGGTCGGCCCAGACCCCGAGGACGTGGGCGGAATCGCAGAATTGAAGTGGATCGCCGAATACGCCGATCTGCACGGCATCCTGGTCGCGCCGCACGGCATTTTCGACGGCCTCATCGGCTTGGCCGCGCACGTACACCTGGCGGCTGCACTGCCGCAAAACTACATCGGCTTCGAATATCCGGTGGGCCAGCCGGAGTGGTGGTATGACATCGTCGAGGGGCTGCCGAACCCGATCATGAAGAAGGGCTTCATCGACGTCTGGGACCGGCCCGGCCTCGGTGTCACCTTCAACGTGCAGGCGGCGAAGGCGCACCTGTCGGAAGAGGATCGCAACTTCTTCGATTGAGGCGCCCGCAATGCAACCAATGTGCGGCCGCTACCCGCAGCGGCCGCACCCGTCATGCTGTCGACAAGCACGAAGAGACTGGCCGGAGAACCTTACAGATGCTGTTGCGATGCGGCTAACCCCAGCGATACACGACAAGGCCCATGGGCCTGGCCTTTTGGGACGCCCGGTTAGTGAGTGGACTTCTTTAACTTCATCTGAGACGGATCGAAAGTCGTGACCTGCGCAGCCATCATACCGTTGCGCGCCTCATAAGCATCCGCTCCACGATAAGGCTCCGCGAGGGCGTCCCCTATGGCCACCCACTGCACGTTGAAGGTATCTCCCACTTGAAAGATGTGCTCGACGGTGAACTTCAGCCCGCACAATCCGCCCTGCGCCACCGGTTTCACGATATTAACGAACATGTCGGCCACTGCCTGGCGTCCCCGGACTACCTGCCCACCCGGCAGGAAAAACTCGACGTCTTGCGGATACTGCGCGATCAAACGGTTCCAGTCACAATGATTGATTGCATCCAGGTGCTCGTCGATAACTGCCTTAGTGGTAGCGCGCGGCTGGAATGCGGGCAGTTTCTTCGTGCTCTGGCCGAAACCGCTGGTAGCCGGCCAGATCGCAACCGCGAGAAGCGGGTAAAGCACAGAGTGGCGAATTCGCATCGTCTCAGTCTATCAAACGACCTGCCGCGCCCCTCATTGAAATTGTTGCGCCCCCGAGCGGTTCATGCCCTCCTGGTGAAACACTTTCGACCGGGGACAGTCCTAATGGCGCATTTGCCGGAATGAAACCGCGTCCGGACCATTTTCCCCGTACGACCCGGTTCGTCCAGCCTCGACATGGATAGTTCAAATTGTTCTGGCAGTCCGGGCGGTGTTTGGACCGTCAGCATCTCGTAAACAGCCCGTAACTATCTCGTATCGCAGTTGTGGATAACCGGCTGAACATCACCTAAATAATGAAGACACAATATTTGTCGATTTTAGGACCCGCGATTTTGTCAGGTCCGCGCGCTAACTTATGCCGGCGTTTCTTTTCAACGTGCTGCCTAGAACCGTACGCTGCCGTTCGGGATGAATCTCACACTCCAGGGCATACTAGCTATTGACTCACTTTCCTGTTGTAGGGCATTCTGGATTGGGCGATATACTTAGCGCTGAACTTCT
>DATJMP010000362.1:0-36536 GCA_035508655.1 Bryobacteraceae bacterium | reverse complement strand
CGGCGAGCCTCAGGATCTGGCCGGTATTGCGGAAGCTGGCGCCCATGACCACGGTCGGGTAGCCGTACTTTTTGAAGTAGTTGTAGATGCGGGTGACGGAGGCGACGCCGGGATCTTCGTCGGGTTTGATCTCGCGGTCGGGATACTCCTTCCGGTACCAGTCGTAGATCCGGCCCACGAACGGCGAAATCAGCGTGGCGCCCGCTTCGGCGCACGCTACCGCCTGCGCGAAGCTGAAGAGCAGCGTCAGGTTGCAATGGATGCCTTCCTTTTCCAGCCGCTCCGCCGCGCGAATGCCTTCCCAGGTGCTGGCGATCTTGATGAGTATCCGCTCCCGCTTGATTCCTTTCTCGGCATACCGCGCGATCAACTGGCGTGCCTTGGCCACCGTGCCTTCGGTATCGAAGCTCAGCCCCGCGTCCACTTCGGTCGAGACGCGGCCGGGCACGAGCTTCAGGATTTCCATGCCGAACAGGACAAACAATCCATCCATGAAGGCTTCCGCCATCTGGCGGTCATCGCCGTCCTTTTGGCGGGCCAGTTCCGCCGCCTCATCTACCAGGTGCCGGTAGGCTGGCATCTGCGCGGCCTTGAGCAGCAGGGAAGGGTTCGTCGTGGCGTCCTGCGGCCGGTGTCTCGCGATGGCTTCGATATCGCCCGTATCCGCGACGATCGTGGTGTACTGTTTCAAGGATTCGAGATTCGTCATTGGCTGCACCTTTTCTCCAGATTTCAGGCCCGGCTGAACGTGGCGGCATCCGGACCGCCGCCCGCGACGGCTTTGGCCCGCCCGTCGGCTGCCAGATGCTCCAGGATCATGTAAACCGTGTCCGTCTGCTCCGCTGCTCCCGCCGCGGCCGCAATGCCCACAGCAGTTTGCGGCGAGGCCCCTAGCACGGCCGCGATGCGCTTCTGCAGATCCAGCACAGCCCCGGCCGCTTTTTTGCCCGCTTCCACACCAGGTTGATGATACGCGTTGATGTGGATCAGGCTGGCATAGAATCCAACCGTCCGCTCGAACAGCGCGATGAGGATACCGATGGCGCGGGCATCCACGCGACGGATCGTGATCGTCACCGATTCGCGACCGTTGGCATACAGCGCTTCCCGCGTGCCCAGCAGGAAGCCGTGCAGAAAATCGCCGGCCGTCACACCCTTCTCCATTTCCAGGGCCGAGCCGCCCGATTCCAACACCCGAATGAAGGTCACGAAGAAATTGTTGACACCCTCGCGCAACTGCTGCACGTAGGCGTGCTGGTCGGTCGAGCCCTTATTGCCGTATACCGCGATGCCCTGGTCCACGCGGTTGCCGTCGAGGTCCCGCTGCTTGCCCAGGGACTCCATAACCAGTTGCTGCAAATACCTGCTGAAGAGCAGCAGCCTGTCCTTGTACGGCAGCACCACCATGTCTTTCTTCCCCACGCCGCCCGTGGCGTGAAACCACGCCAGCGCCAGTAGCGCGGCGGGGTTGGCGGAAGTGTCGGGGGCGCGCGTGGCTTCGTCGCACGCCGCGGCGCCGGCCAATATGGCATCGATGTCCAATCCCTGGAGCGCCGCCGGCAACAGCCCGACGGCCGACAGTTCGCTGGTGCGGCCGCCCACCCAGTCGAACATCGGAAACGTCTCGATCCACTTTTCCGCCCGCGCCTGCTGATCGAGATGCGAGCCCGCCATGGTAATGGCCACCGCATGCCGGGCGAAATCCATGCCCGCCCGGCGGTACGCATCGGCCACCAGCAGCATGCCGTTGCGCGTCTCCGGCGTTCCTCCGCTCTTGCTGGTGATGACGCACAGCGTTTCGTCCAGCCGGCCCTCCAGGCGCGTCAAAAGGCGCGCGATGCCGTCGGGATCGGTGTTGTCAATGAACTGCACGGCCATTCGGTCGGCGGCCGGGTCGCCGAGCGCGTCGGCCACGAACATCGGGCCCAATGCCGATCCGCCGATGCCGACGCACAGCAGGTGGGTGAAACGTGGCGCGGATTCCGGTTTGATGGCGCCAGAGTGCACGGCCGCCGCGAATTTGCGGATCGCCCCCAGGGTATTCTCGATCTCCACCGCGATTTCCGGCGTCGGCGCTAGCTTGGGATTGCGAAGCCAATAATGGCCAACCATCCGATGCTCGTCCGGATTGGCAATGGCCCCCTGTTCGAGTTCCTGCATGGCCCGGTACGCCGCTTGCATTCTCGGCTCCATGCGTTCGCGGAAGCCCGGTTCGAAATTCATCCGGCTCAGGTCCAGGGTCAAGCCGATCGCCTCTACCCGACACAGGTTGCGGCGATAGCGCTCCCATAATTCAGACTCGGTGTTGACGGGGATGTTTGCTTGCATGCGATTGTCCGCCCTCGACTGGTCTTCTCTACCCAGGGTAATCGATCCTTCCACCGCGTGGCTGCAAGGACTGACCTCGCGCGACCGCATCCGTATTGAGCCTTACTGCACGCTGAGCGTAGCGGTAGCAGGGCTCGAGCGGCCCGCCACCGTAAGGACCAGCGGCACGGCGTTGCCGGCGGGAGTAGCGGGAGGCAACAAAATGTTCAATTGATCGACTCCGCTCAAGATTTCCGGCGCGGAACCCGCGTAGGTCACGGTGGCGGCCACGCCTCCCACGGTTGCCCCTGTGCTTTGCGTCAGCGGCTGCGCCGCCACGGTGACGGAGCCATCGGCGCCAGGCGGATGGATGGGGCCGCCGCCGGTGAAGTACACGCTCACATACGATCCCGGCGATGCCGGGTTCGCCGACCCGTTCACCGAGCCGTCAGGATTGAAGGCCACCGCCGCTCCCGCTCCCGTGGAGTTCAGCGTAAATACGCCCGGAGCTGCATCTGTCACCTGCACATTCAAAATCGCGGAGGTGCCCGCCGCACTTTTCACCTGCACCGTCACCTGGGTCTGCCCATCCACCTCCCACGGCACTACGACGTTGATCTGTGCGGCCGAAACATAGAGGATCGGCGCCGGCGTGGAGCCGAACAGAACCTGGGTGCCGGCCAGGTTAGAGGATACCGGGGTGGAGGCAAACGAAGCGGCAGCCGCCGGCCCCAGCCCCGTTCCCTTCAGCGTCACCAGTTCGCCGGGTGCGATGGCGCCGGCGGCGCCGCTGGCACTGTTGGTAACGGATTCGACGACCACCGGAAAGCTGGCGGCTCCCACCGCAATCGAGAACGCTTGCGGCATGGAGGCGTACCCGGATTCGCTGTCCGTCGCCGTGACATCGAAGCTGAACGGGGTGGCCGCCGCTGAGTTTGGGATACCGTTGATTGTCCCTGCTGCCCGATCCAGCGTGAGCCCCGGCGGCAGCGACCCGGACGTAATCGACCACTGCCTCGCCTCCGGATTCCCGCCAACGGCGGAAAGAGTCGCGCCGTACGCCGCGCCCGCGGTTGCCTGGGGCAGCGTGGCAGGCACCACGTACGGCTGCGTCTGCCCGCTGAGCGGGGAGACTTCGAGCGCCGAGTTGTCTGCCACTTCCAGATCGCTCACGTGGAATTGCTTGATGCAGGCCAGATCGTCGTCGTCCCAGCGCACATCCGGAACGCCTTGGATAAATCCCGCGCTGCCGTGGTCGCTCATATAGGCGCCGTACTGCTGGAGCGTCTGCAGCACCGTGGCCGCCTGCGGGTTGGTGGCTGTCGGGCATACCGCCTGCCAGTTCACGCTCGCCTTCAGGCGGTAGAGCAGGCCCTGCGGCGGGCCGCTGCCAGTGCAGCATCCGGTGGCAGGCCACACGAACCAGTTGGTTGGCGAAGGAAATGTTATTCGCAGCGGATGCTGGGCGCCCAGCGGCACCTCGCTGTATTTGATCAGCAGCGGCACGATCGGAATTCCGGCCGAATCCTGTGCACCGTTGTCCAACGTGGCGGACGATGCGGCGAGCGTGTTGCTGTTGGTCACGTAATGCAAACCGGCCAACAGGAGCCAGGTGCTGGTGGCAGAGTTGAACATGTCGGGCACCGCGGTGCTCTGGTAGGTCTCGTAGAGCGTGCAGGGGCCGATCTGCGGGCCGCTGATGTTGTCCACGCTGGATTCGAGAATCAGAAGGTGGTGGTCGTTGCCGTCCGCACCATATGACGTGCCTTCGATCACTGCGTTGGGCCAGGCCGGAAAGGGCCATGCGTATGTGCCTGCCGGATCGAGTTGGCCTCCGCCTTGCAGATTGACGTTCACCGCCGGCTGATTGGCCGGCACGCGCAGGAACGGGATCCCTCCCGGCGAAGGGTAGAAGCCGTGTCCGAAATCGGGATGGAGGGGGTTTTTGAGGTAATTGGAAGGGATCTGATGGGCCGGGTTCGTATCCACAGGGAGCAGGTCGATCCGCTGGTTGTAAATCGAGTCCGCCGGAAACATCTCGCAGCCGCCATAGCCGCCGTCGCTCGTGACGCCGAAATCGATTGTCGCGGTGGCTGTGTTGGGATGCGGTGAACTACTATCCGTCACCTCCACCGTCACCGCGTATCCCCCCTGTCCGTTGACCTGAGCCGCGTTCACTACGCCGGTGGACGGATTCAGGCTCATCCCTTCCGGCAGGCTCACTCCCGTGGACTGCACCACCGACCAGGTGTACGGCGGCGTTCCTCCGGAAGCCGTCAGGGTCGTGCTGTAGCTCTGATATTGCGCGGCTACCGGCACACTGGAAGTGGTGATCTGCAGCTGGGCGGCCGCCGGCGCCGCCACCAGAAAAACCGCTAGAATCGTTCGCACCTTACCGTCGAGTGTCGCATGCCGCGGCCTGCTATTCTGGGATTCTTGCAGGGATGCTGGTACTAACAAAAGGGAACTCCCTCGCGGTGCTTCACCGGCCTTGACTCGCGTTCTGATCACCACTCTCGGCTCTTACGGCGACCTTTATCCTTACCTGGCGGTAGGGGCGGAGTTGCGGCGGCGAGGCTACGACGTCACCATCGGTTCCTGCGCCGCTTATCGCGCCAAGGTAGAGGCCGAAGGTCTGGCGTTCCACCCCGTGCGGCCGGATATCGACCTGGAAGACCGCACACTGCTCGCTTATGTCATGGATTCGCGCCGCGGCAGCGAGCGCGTGGTCCGCTACCTGGCGGAGATGGTGCGGGAGAGCTATGCCGATACGCTCGAAGCCGCGCGCCGGGCCGACATCATCCTCACGCATCCCGTGACCTTCGCCTCCGTTGTGGCTGCCCAAAAGCTGGACCGGCGCTGGATTTCTTCGGTACTGGCGCCGCTCTCTTTCGTGTCCGCTTTCGATCCGCCGGTTCCGCCGCAGGTGCCATGGCTGATCAAAATGCGCGCTTTCGGTCCCGGCGCCATGCAGGCGCTGTGGAACCACGCCCGGAGGCAGACGCGGCAGTGGGTACAGCCGATTCTGGACTTGCGCCGGGAACTCGGGCTTCCGCCCGGCGAGCATCCGCTCTTCGACGGCTCGCATTCTCCGGCGCTGGTACTGGCGCTGTTCTCGCGCTACCTGGCGGCTCCGCAGCCGGATTGGCCTCCCCGAACCGTTGTTACCGGCTTCCCTTTCTACGACCGCGGCTCGCTCGCGCCAGAGTTGGAGAGATTTCTGGATGCGGGGCCGGCGCCGGTTGTCTTCACGCTGGGCACATCTGCGGTGGGAGCGGCCGGATCATTTTATGTGCGCAGCCTGGAGGCCGTGAAAAGGCTCGGCTGCCGTGCCGTGCTGGTGACCGGTCCCCATCCGCAAGGCCTGCCCGATGTTCTTCCGCCGGGCGTCATCGCGGTGCCCTACGCCGCGCACGGTGTGCTGTTTCCGCGCGCGGCGGTCATCGTGCACCAGGGCGGCGTCGGCACCACGGCACAAGCGATGCGTTCCGGCCGCCCGGCACTGGTGGTGCCCTTCGGCCATGACCAGTTCGACAACGCCGCCCGCTCGCGCCGGCACGGCTCGGCGGAACTCGTGTACCGCTTCCGGTACCGTCCGCGCCACGTAGCCCGGCTGCTGCAACGGCTGCTGGAAGAGCCCGGCTACGTGAGCGCCGCGCTCGCCCTGGCGGAAAAAGTGAGAGCCGAGACCGGAGCCGCCGCGGCCGTCGACGCCATCGCCCGCGAAATCGGCGGCTGAATCCGCGCTCCTCATTTGCATCGCCCGTCGCGCATGACCTACACTGATTGCGGACGTATCTATCTTCATTCCCCGCGAGGTTTGCCCGATGCGTATTGTTTTCGCCATTCTGCTTTGCCTGCTTCTGCTGGTGCCCGGCGTGATCCGTGCGCAGGGCGCCCCGGCGCAGCCGGCCGGCGGCCCCGGCACCGTGCCCACTTTCCAGCACACCGCCGCGCAGGCCACCTACACGCTGCTCGGCCACGACCCGGCGCAGG
The DNA here is from genome assembly GCA_035508655.1 of Bryobacteraceae bacterium. Taxonomy (GTDB): domain Bacteria; phylum Acidobacteriota; class Terriglobia; order Bryobacterales; family Bryobacteraceae; genus DATGMB01. The sequence goes on along the minus strand of DATJMP010000362.1, from coordinate 30,233 downwards.
GCGGCGCCACTACCATTCCCACGGTTTTGGTTCCCATCACTCTTTCCTTTGAATCGAAGAAGACCGCCGGTAAGCCGTTTCTCATGGATGCCGGCAAGGATGTTGCCGACCTTCTCCGCTCGCCTGTTTTTACGAAGTTTGCCTTCCCCTCCGGCGGCAACGCGCAGTATGTCGATGCCATGCTCCGCGCCACGTTTCCGCAAGCCGAAGAGTGGCACACCCTGCTCGGTAAACCGGAGCTGAAACCGGCAAAAATCAGCGTGCCGGCCGGCTATGGCTACGTGCTCACGTCCAGGAAGACCGGCGCTTCCTTCGCGGTGGTGGACATTGAGTTCCTGCAGAAGGAACTGTTTCGCCAGGTGCCGCGGCAGGAGGGAAAGCTCGTCATCGCCCTCACCCACAACACCACCTATTTCGTCGAAAGCGATGCCACCGAGTGCTGTTCCTGGGGAACCCACGGCGTGGATGCGGCCACCGGCAACTCCTTCGTGCTCGGCTCCTACCTGCGTGCTGCTCCGTCCATGGTTTCCGATGCCGACGTGCAGCCGCTCACCCAGCAACTGGCCGAATTCGTAAATGATCCGCTGCATGACCCGCTTGTTCATGGCGGGCGCAACGTGAAGGCTTCGGGGAACGCGTTCCCGGGCTGGCTGCGCCCCTCCACGATGCGGGCGGGCGACCAGGGCGCCTGCGGCGGCACCGGCGTGGCCACCGCCTATTTTCTGCTCGAGCCGACGAATACCAACCCCAAGAACAATATTCCCGCCTCTGCGCCCTTCGTAGCGCGGGTCGGCAGCGCCGCCTATCATCTGCAAAACGCGGCGCTCCTCTCTTGGTATACGGCTGCTTCAGGAGCCGGCGCTATCTACAGTTTTCCGGATGCCAAGGCCCTGAGTGAACCTGCCCGTCCCTGTCCGCCGCGCGGCCGTGGCGCGCCTGCCTTCACGCCCAAAGCCGCGCCGGTGGCGCTGACCGCGGCTCCCAACGGCCATCAGCTCATCGGCTATTGGACGGGCAGCCACCGCCTGCCGGATGTCTCTCCCCAGTGGGACGTGATCATCGTCGCTTTTTCCACGCCCGATCGCAATGCGCCTGAAGGCGCCATGCAATTCCGCGTTCCCGGGATTTATGATGCCGAACACTTTAAAGCCGACATCGCTGCCATGCAGAAAAAGGGCAAGAAGGTAATGATTTCGCTTGGTGGCGGAGGCGTGTTTTTCTCGATGGCCAGTCCAGAGAGCGTGGCCCACTTCGTCAACTCCGTGAGCAAGATCGTGGCGGATTACGGCTTTGATGGCATCGATATCGATTTCGAAAGCCCTTCGCTCAACCTCGATGCCGGCGATAGCGATTACCGGCACCCTACCACGCCGTCGATCGTGCACCTGATCGCGGGACTGCGGCAATTGCGTGAGCACTTTGGGCCGCGCTTCATGATCAGCCTGGTGCCCGAAGGAACGCAGATCCCCTCCGGTTACCCGAGCTACGGCGGCCAGTTCGGCTCCTACCTGCCGATCACGTATGCGATCCGTGACATTCTTTCCTTCATCGACGTGCAGGATTACAATACGCCGCCGCTGGAGGGCCTGGACGGCGAGATCTATCAGCCGGGCACTGTGGATTACCACGCCGCCATGACGGAGCTGTTGCTGCACGGATTCAATGTGGGCGGCGATCCCAAGCAGGCGTTCGAGCCGTTGCCGGCCAGCCGGGTAGCCGTGGGCTTCCTGACAGGCGATACAACCGCGCCCATCGTGAACCAGGCGATGGATTACATCATCACCGGCAAGGCGCCCGCCGGCACATCGTACAAACTCTTGGCTCCCCAGGGATACGCCGGCATGATAGGCGCCATGTTCTGGACGATCGATGCGGACCGCCGCGGCAACTACAACTTTTCGAACGCGGTCGGCCCGTTGCTGCACGGATATCCGGCGGCGAAGTAGCGCTTCGCGCCCGGCATAACAGCCTGGAAGGACTGTCTTGCTTCGGTTGCACCAGATGCTTCAGGCCTTGAACCGGAACAGCGCGTCTTCGATTTTCAGCCCGCGGACATCGATCTGCTTCAGGTCGGTGGTGCCCACGCCGTGCGCTTCCGCCAGGCGCAGAATGTTGTCGCAAGTCTGGAACGGCACCGTGCCGCGCTCGGCGCGGGGGTTGTAGCCCATCGCCGCCGCGGCCACCGAATCCGTACACACGGGGTTCAGGCCGGCGATCAACAGGTGCGGTTCAACCGGGTGCGATCCACGGATCCACGGACCCTCGCCGCCGCTAACGGTCTGCACTCCATCGATGATGGCGAGGTGGATCGGCCGCGCCGCCACCAGGTCCGCCACGATATGTGGGACGCGGTAGCCGGGATCGTGATTGGTACCGAAATGCAGTTCCTGCGGAGCGGATTTCGAGGGCTGCCGCCGGCCTTCATGCCCCACCGCGCCACGGCCGGAAGTCGGACTCTCATTGGGCTCGTTCACGCCGGCATCGTCGCCGTAGATGGAAGCCGGAATCGTGCCGAACACGTTCTTGCAGGAAAGTGTGATACCGCATGTAGCGTGATTCTTCAGCTTAGCCATGCTCACGTAGACATCCGTGTCCTCGTACGCATGGTTCAGGTCGTACGCAGGGTACATGTAGGCGCTGCCCGGCACCTTGAATCGTGAGTATTTCTTGCCTTTACCGAGCGCGTTGGTATTTTCGAATTCCACGCCCGCCGCGGCTGATTGCAGGCTGCGCACGTTCCAGCCGGAATCGAGCATCACGTCCTCAAGCGGTCCGGCCGTCGCCCAGGAGCTTTCCACGAAGCGGATGCGCTTCGCCCCTGCTTTCCCGAACAGGTGCGCGGCCGCGCCGAGTAGCTTGGGATGAGTGTAATGCGTGATTGCGGGCGCGCGGCCCTGATACCGCAGCGAGGGCGCGCCGGTCATGTTGACCTTGACGGTGACGGTCTTGTTGCGCATCAGCTTCTCAATCCCACCCAACTGATCGAACATCGTGCTCAGTTGCCCCACCAGGTCTTCGTCATAAGACGCGCACCTTGCGATAGAGACCGGAGCGGCGGGTGCCGCGGTTTCGGGCGCAGCCTTAAGCAGCGGCGCCGCGGTGAGCATTGCAATCCATTCTCTTCGGGAAAGGGTCATGATTACTCCAGCTTGATAGTAGCGCAGATCGCGATTTTGTCGATGTCAACGCCGTGGCTGTCCTCGGCCGCGTAGATCTCCAGCGGCTTCGGTCCGGCCTCCGGCGTCAGAAGCGTAGCATGGTGAAACTCCCCGGAAAACTGCACCGTCACGTTCTCCACTGGGAAATCGGAATAATTGACCAGGTGCAGCACAACGGTCTTGCCGTCCGGCGAAGCCAGAGCATTAGACAGCATCGAGGAGACGTTGAACAGGCGGACTCCCAGATTGCGGCGTCCGATCATGGAATTGACGTCGCGCCAGATTTCGTTGAGGCGGTCCAGTTCGGCTTTGGTCAGCGTGATGCTTCCGGTGTTGGGACCCTGGTCCTTCCAGCCGGGGGGGCCGGTAAGCACGGTGTTGCCCGCGTGCGTGAAATCGCGCAGCACAGCCTTCTGCTGGGCCGTTAGCGAGTCGGGATCCACATTTACCGCCATGGTGGCGCCGGCCAGCGCCCCCGCGCTCAGCCGCTGCTGCGGGATGGGCCGCACGGGCGTGTGCTTGACGGCGATCATGTCCAGAATGCCGCCCGAAAGCAGCCCGCCTTTGGCCGGGTCCTGCACCACCGCCAATTGCCCGTACTCGCGCATATGCCGCCATTCGGGATGGCTTTCAAAATAGCGCAGCATTTCATTCATGCGGCGCCAGCTTGCCAACGAATCCGCTTCGCGCCGGTGAAGCCGGGCGGCAAAATCGGAATCAAGTGCCACTACCCAGCGCGCGCCGGATGCCGCCGCGTCCGCGATCACCTGTAAGTAGCGTGTTGTGGTAATAACCGACCCGGCGGGCGGCCGGTTGCCGATCCAGACTTCGGCTTCTCCCCATGCGCGAGCGGCGCGGACGAACCCAGTGTTGGTGTCGATCCACGTAGAGCCGGTCGGGCCGGCCTTTTCTTTGCCGTCGTCCTGGAGCGAAATCCCCGGCCATACGCCCTGGTAGGTGCCCAGAATCGGAGCGGAGGAGCCGAGCGGCATGCGGCTGCGGGCGGAAAGCGCCACAACCGGTGCGGTCCCTGCCGCCTCCCGAACGGACGCCTCGACCGCGTCTGGAAAATCGCCATCCAGCACGAGCCCGGTGGTTTTGGCCGATAGCGCGGCGCGAGCGGAGGCGACCGGATCGCCGCCGCCAGGCGCGAGCACCGCCAGCGTCACAATCCCGCGCGCCGCGGCGGCGGCGGCGAGTTCCGGAGCGGGTTGCGCGAGAAGCAGACAATTGACCGGGCTGCCTGCGAGCAATTCCAGCGACTGTGCGTCTGCCCAGGGCCAGCGCGCCGGCACCCAATCCGCCGGCTGCGGCACGGCGGCCGAAGCCAGTCCGGCCAAGCCCAGCAGGAGCATCCAACGCCCGGAGCACAGTGGCAGCATCTTAACTATTTACTTTACTATTTCGGAGTCCAGCCTGGAGGGCCGGGCGGAGCCGGCGATTTCCTACGTCTTTTTCTTTTCCGGATCAAACCGGAGGGCGGCCGAATTGATGCAGTAGCGCAGCCCGGTAGGGTTGGGGCCATCCGGGAACAGGTGCCCGAGGTGTGCGTCGCACTGGCTGCACAGGACCTCCGTCCGTTCCATGAAATGGCTGCGATCGGTCTCCGTTCGTACATTCTCTTCTGACGCGGGCGCCCAAAAGCTGGGCCAGCCAGTGCCGGAATCGAATTTCTCGTCGGATCGGAAGAGCGGTGTGCCGCAGCAGACGCACCTGTATTCGCCTTCCTCGTGGTTGTTCCAGTAGCGGCCTGTAAAGGCGCGCTCGGTGCCCTTACAGCGCGTCACCTCGTACTCCTCCGGTGATAAGTCGCGCTGCCAGTCGGTATCCGTTTTCTGGACTTTTTTCATCGCAGCACCCTCCCTTGATTCCATTATCGGCGAAAAGACACGATGGCAGACCGTTTGCCGTACGTAAACAGGGATGCCCGTGGAGCGTGAACCCGCCGAGCCGCCAACCGAAGCGCCGCCCGCGGCGGAAGCCGCCCCGCCCCGGCGGCCGCGCCGCAAGCTGAAAAAATGGGGGCTCATCGGCCTCGTCCTCATCATTGCCGCCGCCGTATGGTGGTGGCTGAGCACGCGCAACAAGGAATCGACCGACGATGCCCAGGTGAACGGCTATATCCACCCGATTTCGTCGCGCGTATCCGGCAGCGTGATCCAGGTGCTCGTCGATAACGGTTACCAGGTGAAGGCCGGGCAGGTGCTGGTGCGGCTCGACCCCAGCGACTACCAGGCGCGCGTGAACCAGTTGAAAGGCGCCTTGGATGAAGCGGTGGCGCGCGCGGCGGCGGCTCAGGTAACCGTGCCGCTGACTCAAACCACCACCGCCACCAGCACCTCCGGCGCGGCAGCGCAGCTCACCGCGGCCCAAAACGAATACCGCAGCGCCCAGGTTGCCGCCCGCCAGGCCGAGACCTCGGGCATCGCCACCGCCCAGGCCAACCTGGCGCAGGCCGAAGCCAACAACCGGAAGGCGCAGGCCGATCTCGCCCGCATGCGCCCCCTGGTCGCGAAGCAGGAAATCTCCGCGCAGCAGTTTGATGCTTACGTGGACGCGGCCCAGGTTGCCGCCGCCCAGTTGCAGTCGGATCAAGACAAGCTGACCTCGGCCCAGCAGAGCGCGCAGAATGCCCGTGATACCGCGGCCGCGGCGCTGGCGCGCGTCAGCCAGGCGCGCGCGAACCTGCAGCAGTCGCAGGGAAACCAGCGGCAGGTGCAGGTGAGCGCGGCACAGGAGAAATCCGCGCAGGCGGCCGTAGAGCAGGCGCGCGCCAATCTTGCCGCTGCCGAGCTGAACCTGAGCTACACCGTGATTCGCGCACCCGTCGCCGGCGAAGTAGACAACAAAACGGTGGAAACCGGCCAGAGCGTCTCGCCCGGTGAAGGCCTCATGACCATCATCCCCCTTTACAACGTCTACGTGACGGCCAATTTCAAGGAGACGCAACTGGCCCATGTTCACCCCGGCGACTATGCCGAAGTGCACGTAGATATGTACGGCCGTTCCGTTCCCGGCCGCGTCGAGTCCATCGCCCCCGCCAGCGGTGCCCGTACCAGCCTGCTGCCTCCGGAAAACGCCACCGGTAATTTCGTCAAAGTGGTCCAGCGCATTCCGGTGAAGATTGTTTTTAACCGGTTGCCGCCCGGCGTCACCCTGCGCCCGGGGATGAATGTGGAAGCCACCATCTACACGAAGTAATCGCCGACTGTCGTGTGCCGGCTGGAAAATAGCTCAACCGAGCAGCTTATCCAGATTGAATGCCGCACTAATCAGCCCTAGGTGGGTCAGGGCCTGCGGGAAGTTGCCGAGTAACTCTCCTCTTCCGCTGATCTCTTCCGAGAACAGGCCAAGATGGTTCCCGTATGACAGCAGTTTCTCGAACAGGAACTGTGCCTCCTCGCCATAGCCGGAGCGGGCCATGGCTTCCACGAGCCAGAAGGAGCACGGAGTGAAGAAGCCTTCGCAGCCCGGGAGGCCGTCGCGCGCGGCCTTGCCGGTGTCATAGCGGCGCACGAGGGCATCGGAGGCCAGGTCTCGGCGGATGCGATTGATGGTAGCCAGCATGCGCGGATCGCGGGGAGAAACGAAAAGCATAAGGGGCATCATCAGGGTGGCGGCGTCCAGCGCGTCGGAACCGAACACCTGCGTAAACGCACCTTCGCCTTCATTCCAGGCGTCGCGCATGATGCTGTTGTAAATGCGATTGCGCTCGCGTCGCCACTCGTCGCTCTCGGTGGGGAAGGAGCGCTTGCGGGCCAGCCGCAGGCCCCGATCCAGCGCCACCCAGCATTGCAACTTGGAATAGGTGAAGGCGCGGCGGCCGCCTCGCACCTCCCAGATGCTCTGGTCGGGCTGCTCCCAGTTCTTCACTACCCAATCCAGCAGGCGCTCGACCGTCGTCCACATATCGTAAGACAGCGGCGTGCCGTACTTATCGTAGAGATACAAAGAATCCATCAGCTCGCCATAAATATCGAGCTGCAGGTGGCCGTAGGCGGCGTTGCCGATGCGCACCGGACGGGAGCCACAATAACCTTCCAGGTGATCGAGGGTCTCCTCGTTCAGGTCGTGGCGGCCATCAATCCCGTACAACACGTTGAGCGGCCCCTCGGCGGGCGATTCCTCTTTTGCCCGCGCCTGCATAAACTGCGCGAAGGCGGCTGCCTCTTCCGTATAGCCGAGCCGGATCAGCGAATAGACCGTGAAGGCAGCGTCGCGCACCCAGGTGAAGCGGTAATCCCAGTTGCGCACGCCGCCAATCGCCTCCGGCAGGCTGGTGGTCGGCGCGGCTACGATGGCGCCGGTTGGCAGATAGGTGAGCAGCTTGAGCGCCAATGCGGAGCGATTAACAAGCTCGCGCCAGCGCCCGTGATACCGGCTTGCGCCCGCCCAGGCGCGCCAGTAGCGAACGGTCTCCTGCAGCAGCGCGGGGCCATCCACCGGCTCCTCCGCCATCGAGGCATCCGCCCGTCCGGCGCGGTGGCGCAACGTGAATACCGCCTCGTCGCCGTTGTTCAGGATGAATTCCACGGCAACTGTAGCGCCCGTGCGTTCGAGCGGCCGCGAGCTCTTCAACACGAACTGCTGGCCGGCGGCGGTAAAAAAGGCGGTGCGGCGGTCCGGCGTCAGTTCGATGGTGTGCGCCTGGCGCGCATAATCGAACGCCGGTACACACTCCATGCGAAACGGAATCGGCCCGCGGATGGCGCGCGCGATCCGAACGATCTGCCGTGAACACTGCTCCGTTTCCCCGCCGGCTTCGCGCCCGATGGGCATGAAATCGGTCAGCTCCGCCATGCCCTCGCCGGTGAGAAAGCGCGTCACCAGAACATTCGTATCGGGGAGGTACATCTGCTTGAGGGCGGGGTCCACCGGCGGCGCAATGCGCCACCAGCCGCCCTTGTCGCAATCCAGAATCGCACCGAAAATGCTTGGCGAATCGAAGGCCGGCAGGCAGCACCAGTCGATCGATCCGTTCTTCCCTACCAGGGCCACCGAGCGCATATCGCCAATGACGCCATAATCCGCGATCGGCAGGTAGCTCATTGTTCGGTGTAATTCCACAGCAGCCCGCCATCTACCACGATGGTGGCGCCCGTGATGTAGTCAGCGCCGGGCGAGGCGAGGAACGCCGCTACAGACGCTACGTCCGCCGGCTGGCCGATGCGATGCAGCGGAATGTTTTCGAGCACCGCCTTGAGTTCCTGCGGATTCTCCATCAGGCTGCGGTTTATGGGAGTGTTGATGGCTCCGGGCGCGATGTTGTTCACCGTGATGCCAAGCGGCCCGAGCTCGATGGCCAGATTGCGCATCATCATTTTCAACCCGCCCTTGGCCATGCAGTACGGCGTGAAATGGGGGAACGGCAGCTCCTCGTGGACCGAGCTGATGTTGATGATCTTTCCCGGCAGCTTGCGCTCCGCCAGGTGGCGCACGAAGGACTGCGCCAGAAAAAACGGGGCGGTCATGTTCACCTGGATCACAAGCACGTAATCCGCTTCGGTGACATCCAGGAATGAAGCGTTTTTTTCGATGCCCGCATTGTTGACGAGAATGTCCAGCGAGCTGAGCGCGGCAATGCTTTCGTCCACCAGGCGCCGCGCTGAGTCGAGGTCGGCCACATCGGCCTGAATGGCGGCCGAGTTCCGCCCCATCTGGCGTATGCGCGTGCGCGTTTCCTCGGCGCCGTCGCGATTGCGCCGGTAATTCACTACCACGTCCGCGCCCTCTTCGGCCAACTTGAGAGCGATCGCCTGCCCGATGCCCTGGTCGCCGCCCGTCACCAGTGCATTCTTGCCTTGAAGCACCATAGTTCTACGCTCTCACAGGGAAGGCGGCCGAGGGATGAGTACCCGTGTGGATTGATACACGGGGCAGGGGTTAAGGATCAGGGTTCCGGGATTAGGGAATCAGGCTGCCACTGGGACCGGGAGAAGATTTGGCTTGATAGGGACGCCAGGCCCACAGGCTTCGCGTTGCCTAGGATTCACGTGTGTGCCTTCTCTCCAATCCTAATCCCCAACCCCCGATCCCTATCTCCCGATCCATTTCGCCAGGCCGAAGGCCGCTGCCGAGGCCAAACCGCCGATGGTTACGGTCTGCAACCCGCCACGCCACGGCGAGATGCCGGTGAGCTTACCTTTCACCCAGCCGAACACGAACAGCGCCGCCAGGGTGACCGCGACCGAAACCGTGAGGGCCTCGCTCAAACGTCCGATCAGCATGTACGGCGCGAGGGGCACCAGGCCGCCGGCGATATAGGACACCGCGATGGTCACTGCGCTATTGCGGGCGCGCTTCGGATCGGGCTCTTCGAGGCCCAGCTCAAAGCGCATCATGAAATCCACCCAGCGCTTCTGGTCGGAGGCAATTGCGTGCACGACCGGACGAATCTCGGCTTCGCTCATTCCGTATCCGCGAAAAATGTCGGCCACCTCCTCCATCTCCTTTTGTGGCAACTCCACCGTCTCCCGGTATTCGCGATCGCGCTCGGAGAGGTAGTGGTCGCGGTCCGTGCGCGCCGCCAGATATCCGCCCAGACCCATGGCGATTGACCCGGCCGCGATTTCCGCCAGTCCGGCCACCACCACGATCCAGGTGGCGCTGACAGTACCGGAAAGGCCGGCCGCCAGCGCGAACGGCACGGTGAGCCCGTCGGACATGCCGATGACCACGTCACGAACCGATTCCGGCGCCTCGAAGTGCCTCTCTGCGTGCGGCACGTGGGGAGTAGAGGGTGCGGGAGCCATAAGAGAAAATGATCGCACGGTGGTGGAATCTGCCGGCTCACAGTTAAAGCTGCTAGTTTGAGAAGGTGCCTGCGGAACCTTTACCCGATCACTCGGCCGTTCTTGAGCGCGAGCGGGCCTATCATGAGCAGCTGTATTCAGGCAAGGCGCAGCAGCGGTTTTCCCAGGCGGCAGTGCGTGACTTCCGCGAACACTTGTGCGGCCACATTCTGCGCGCCACCGGATTGGGGCGTGGCGCGCGCGTGCTCAGTGTAGGCTGCGGAATCGGCGATACCGAAGTCGTCATGGCGCCGTTGGTGGCCTCTGTCACCGGCATCGATCTTTCCCCATCCGGCGTTCGCGAAGCGCGCGCCGCCGCAGCAAAAGCTGGCACGGCCAACGCGGTCTTCCTGGAAGGCACACTGGAGAGCCTGGACCTCCCGCTTCACTCCTTCGATCTCGTCATCGCCATCTTCCTTCTGCACCACCTGCCCGATGCCGCGCTAGGGCGGTTCCCGCAACAGGCGGCGCGCCTGCTCGTGCCCGACGGGTGGTTCTATAGTCTCGATCCCAGCCGCCTGCGCCTTTCCGGTGCGGTTGGCTCGGTTGTGATTCCGTGGATCATGAAACAGCACCAGTCACCCGACGAGCGCGAGTTGGGTGTGGTCGACGTGGCCGCTCTATTCGGCTCGCAGGGTTTCGACTGCCGGGCCGGTTACTACGACTTCGTCTCCACGCCGCTCGCGGGCCTCTTTCCTGCCTGGCGCGCCGGGTATCATGCTGCCCGCCGTCTCGATAATTTCCTCACCGGTCTTCCCCTGCTGCGGCGGCTTTCAAGCAACTTCGAAATTGTCGCAAAACCCCGGCACCAGAACGTACAAAACGCATCTTGACAAATCACCGGCATGGGTGGATATTGACAGTGGAAGACGGAGCAATTCCGTCTTCCAGACCTTTTTGTCGAAGGTCTGGTTGTGAATATTAGTCTAAGGAGGAATGCATAGAACCTATCCACTGTTTGGGCGGCTTTCGGCTTCCTCTATAGGCCCACTGCGAGGTGTGACGCGCCCGGGATTTGTTCCCTGAACAGGCGCCGCGGTTATTGCACCGTAGTCGTACACCTTCGGGGTTGGCAATTGCCAGAGAGCTGACGGCCGCCCTTTGTCTTTCTACCCACCTTTACCAGCCTCTGCCTTTCACAAGACCCTGCTAAACTGAAGCTTTCTTTGGGTCGACTGTGAACGCCGTTGAGTTCGAAAGTGTCTCCAAAAGCTACGCTATTTACGACGCACCGAGCGATCGCCTAAAGGAATTGCTCTCCTTCAACCGGTTGAAGCGGCATCAGGATTTCTGGGCCCTCCGTGATGTCAGCTTCCACGTGCGGCGGGGCGAGACTTTCTGCATCGTCGGCGAGAACGGATCGGGCAAGAGCACGCTTCTCCAGGTGGTGGCGGGAATTCTCCACCCCAGCGCCGGCCACGCCGTCGTCAACGGCCGCGTCTCGGCGCTGCTCGAACTTGGCGCCGGTTTCAACCCGGAGTTCACCGGCCGCGACAATGTTTACCTCAACGGCGCGATTCTGGGCTTGAGCAAGCGCCAGATCGACGGGCGCTACGCCGAAATCGAGTCCTTTGCCGAAATCGGCAGCTTCATGGACCAGCCGGTGAAGACGTACTCGAGCGGCATGGTGGTGCGGCTGGCATTCGCCGTGGCCATCAACGTCGACCCCGAGATTCTGTTGGTGGACGAAGCGCTGGCTGTGGGCGACATCTATTTCCGCCAGCGCTGCATGCGCAAGGTGCACGAGCTCCGTGCGCGTGGCGTCACCATTTTGTTCGTCTCGCATGCCGTGAGCGACGTCAAAGCCATCGGGGACCGTGTCCTCTGGCTCGATCACGGCCGGCTGCGCGAACTGGGTGAGCCTGACAAGGTCATCGCGAAGTATTTGGCCGCCATGACGGAAAAGGATTCCGCCTATCTGCATCACTCCGGCGCCGCGGAGGCGTCGCCGGCGGCGCACGCATGCGTGCGGGCGCCTGAAATCGTGGAATCCATTCCCAACATCGACCACCGCTACGGCGATGGCCGCGCCGAAATTCTGGGAATCGCGGTCCTGGACGAGCAGGGCGCGCCTCTCCCCATGTTGGCGCCGGGCGCGGATATCGTGGTGCGCATCAGCGCACGCGCCAAAGACGATGTGCCGATGCCTATGATCGGATTCATGCTGCGCAACCAGCTCGGCATCGATTTTTCCGGCACCAACACCGCCGCCGAGGATTGCGCTCTGGCGCCCATGCATGCGGGCGATATCTACACGGTGGATTTCCACATCGCCCTTCCCGCGCTCTACCCCGCGCAGTTTTCCTTTTCTCCCGCGATTGCCGACGGCACCCTGGCCGGCTATACGATGTGCGACTGGATCGATAATGCCCTGGCGTTGGAGATGACGCGCTCCGGCCGCGAAATGTACGGGTTCCTGCGCCTGCCCTGCCGCGTGGAAGTGAATGCGCGCATGGGCCGCGAAACCGCGCGGGTTCTGGAGCAACGCGTTGGCTGAATTTACCGGTGAGCGCGTCATCCCCGGCGAGGTCGATGTTGACCTGCTCAACGAGCACCTCGCCCGCTACACGTTTGCGGCGCGCCTGGCCCGTGGCAAGCGCGTGCTCGATGCCGGCTGCGGCGCGGGCTACGGCTCTGCCGAGCTTGCGCTCACTGCGCATTCGGTGGTCGGTGTGGATTCTGCCGCGGAGGCCGTCGCCTTCGCCCGCGCCCACTACGCTTTGCCCAATCTCGAATTCCAGCAGGCATCCTGCGCCACGCTGCCCTCTTGCGACGCCGCTTTCGACCTCGTGGTCGCCTTCGAAGTCATCGAGCATCTGGAAGACTGGCGCGGATTCCTGGCTGAGGCGCGACGCGTTCTCGCGCCGAACGGCCAGTTCATCGTTTCTACCCCCAACAGGCTGTATTACACCGAATCGCGCGGCCCCAGTGGCGCCAATCCGTTTCACGTCCATGAATTCGATTTCGAAGAGTTTCGAACAGAGCTGGGCGCGGTGTTCCCGCATGTTTCGCTGTTTCTCGAAAACCACGTCGAAGCCGTCACCTTCCAGCCGCATGAAGCCGGCAACACTGTGGAGGTCCGCGTCGATGCCCGTGAAGCCGCCGCTGGCGAATCGCATTTCTTCGTAGCCGTCTGCGCGCACCGGCCGCAGATCGGCAATCCCACCTTCGTCTACGTTCCCCGTGCTGCCAACGTGCTGCGCGAGCGCGAGAGGCACATCGCGCTGCTCGAAGGCGAGCTTGCCACCAAGGACCAATGGTTGGAAAAAGCGCTGCGGGAGCACGAAGAGTTGATGGCGCAGTTCACCGCGCAGACGCAGGACCTGGAGCGCAGCAACCGGTGGGCGGAAGAACTGAACCGGGAAATCGCCCAAGCCGGCGCGCGGATCCTCGCGCTGCAGGACGAATTAGCCGCTGCCCACGCCGGTTATCAGGCCCAGATCGCCGGGCTTGAGGAGGATCTCCGCGTCAAAATCCAGTGGGCTCAAGCCGTGGATGCGGATCTCAAGAAACAAATCGCTGACCTCGTCGCCGCCGTCGACGCGCTGCACCGCACGGAACGCGAACTCGAGGAGCGCACCGCCTGGGCGCTCCGCCTGGAAAAGGAAGGACGGGAACTGGCCGGCCAGCTTGCACTGGTGCGCGCCTCCCGCTGGGTGAGGTTGGGCCAGAAAGTCGGCTTGGGACCGACCTTCCCGGAATAACATGGCCTTCCTGAAGCGGCTCCTTCGTTCCCTCCCGCTGCTCATCGTTTCTCCCGTTCTGATCGTTCTGAGCGCCCTGGTCCTGGCTTTCACCGATCTGCTCTGGAAAGTGGGGGGACGCCGGCGCCAGCCGCGCGACGGTCCCTCGCAGCCGCCGCGAGCCGCATCCGTCGTCATCCCCAACTGGAACGGCAAGGACCTTCTCGCCAAATATCTGCCTTCGGTGATCGAGGCCATGGGCGACAACGAGATCATCGTAGTGGATAACGGCTCGACCGACGGCAGCGCCGAATTCGTCCGCACCGCCTTTCCACAAATCAAGCTGCTCGCCCTACCCCGTAATCTGGGCTTCGGTGGCGGCTCCAACGCCGGATTCCGCGCCGCGACAAATGACGTTGTGGTCCTCCTCAACAGCGATATGCGGGTCGCGCCGGATTTTCTCGACCCGTTGCTCGAAGGCTTCCGTGATCCCGCCGTCTTTGCGGTCTCGTGTCAGATCTTCTTTAGCGATCCGGTCAAGTTGCGCGAAGAGACCGGCCTGACCCAAGGCTGGTGGGAGGATGGCGGTTTGCGCGTGCGCCATCGTATCGACGAAGCCATTGGCGATCTCTATCCGTGCTTCTATGGCGGTGGCGGGTCCTGCGCCTTCGACCGCCGGAAATTCCTGGAGCTGGGTGGCTTCGATCATCTGCTCGCGCCCTTCTACCTGGAAGACACCGACCTCGGTTACATGGCCTGGAAACGGGGCTGGAAAGTGCTCTACCAGCCTCGCAGCGTGGTCTACCACGAGCACCGCGGCACCATCGGCAAGAAGTTTTCCGCCGATTTCATCCAGGGTGTGCTGAAGAAGAATTTTCTGCTGTTCGCGTGGAAAAATGTGCACGAGTGGCCGCGCCTGCTCTCGCATTTCGCGTTCGCCTGGGCCGGCGCGGTGCTCGCCGTTATTTTCGGCGACGTGGCGGGGAGGCCGAATTTCACTGCTCTGTGGCGCGCCTTTTGCCAGCTTCCAGCGGCGGCCCGTTCGCGCTGGAGCGCTCTCAGCTTAGCCTCCGTCAGCGACACGGAAGCCTTCCTCCGCCCGCTGGGCGGCTATTTCCGCGACCGCTTCGACGCCATGGATCCCGCGCCCGCCAGGCCGCGCATTCTCTTCGTTTCGCCTTACCCCATCTGCCCGCCGGTGCATGGCGGAGGGGTGTTCATGTACCAGACCCTGCAGCAAATGGCGCGCATCGCCGAAGTCCACGTTGTCGAGCTGCTGGATTGGCCGTGGCAGGAGAACGATAACCGCGAGTTGCGCCGAATCTGCGCTTCGGCCGAGTGGCTGGTCCGTCCCTCCGGCGACAAGCCGCGCAAGACCGGCCTGGAACCGCATGCCGTCGAGGAATTCGCCAACCAGGACTTAGACTGGCTGATTCACCGCCAGATCTATCTCAAGAAAATCGATCTCTTGCAGCTCGAATACACGCCGATGGCGCAGTACCGAGGCTCCTACCGCCGTATTGCCCGCGCCCTGTTCGAGCACGACATTTATTTCCAATCTATCGGCCGAGGTATGTCCCACATGCCTGGCCTGATCGGCCGCTGTCAGGCGCGCGTCGAGTACCTGCGCGCGCTACGTTATGAGCTGCGCTCGCTGCCGGATTGCGACCAGGTTCAGGTCTGCACGCCCGCAAACCTCGATTACCTGCTTGGATTTCTGCCTGGTCTCGCGCCCCGCCTGCGCGCCGGTCTCCGTGCCGGCATCGATACCAGCCGCTATGGGTTCCGCGATTCGGGGCGAGACCAGTTCACCATGCTATTCATCGGCAGCTTCCGGCACGAGCCTAACCGCATTGCACTGGATTGGTTCGCCGGGGACGTCCTGCCACTCATCCTCGCACGTCAACCCCGGGCCCGCCTGCTGGTGGCCGGCTCGGATCCGCCGCCCGCCCATGCTTATCCCGATTTCGGGGGCGCTCTCGAAATGCTGGGAGCTGTGGAGGATATCCGCGATCTCCTGGCCCAGTCCGCGGTTTTCGTCTGCCCCATCCTCAGCGGATCCGGTGTGCGCGTTAAGCTGCTGGAGGCTTATGCCGCCGGCATCCCCGTGGTCTCTACTCATGTCGGCGCGGAAGGACTCGCCGGCGCCGATGGCGAATTCTGCTGGCTGGCCGATGATGCCGCCGGCTTCGCGGACCGCGTGCTGGCATTATTTGAAAATCCTCGGATGGCGGTGGAAATGTCTGGTCGGGCGCGCCGGGAAGTAGAGAGAAATTGGGATATGGCCGCCATCACCACCCGGCTGGTTGACGAATACCGCGGGCTGGTGAAGCAGAAACGGGCCGGAATACCCGCGGCGGAAATGGCCTGCGCGGTTATTTCTTCTTCGGGTTCAAATCTTTCTTCAGGCGCGTGACGATGTCCGACGCGGTGTGGTCCAGGTCGTGGTTCAATGTTCCCTTGGAAGGATCGAAGGTGGACCAGACTACCTGGCGCGATTTGGCGTCCACCAGAAAAACATTGCCTTTGCCGCGGCCGAACGTAGAGGCAAGTGCGGGATTGTCGAGCCGGTTGACCGTTTCCTGCAGCATGGGATTGCTTGGAACCGGCGAGTCGTCGCTTTTGGCTTCCTTCTTTTCTTCGCTCTTTTCCTCAGCCGGTTTGGGTGCAGGGAAGATATTGTCCAGTTGCGTCTGGAAGTTTTCCCCGATGCGGTCCGTGAAAAAGGCATCCGCCAGCTTGGGATCCGTCACCACATCGAATATATGCTGGTTGGTCAGGCGGTTCGCCAGGTACTGGTCCAAGCCCCGGGTCATGGGCATTATGTACACGGTATGGACGTCGGCCAAGTCCGCGCCCCACAGCGCGCCGCAACAGCTGAGAAGCACTAGCAGGCGAGTCATACGATCCATGATAACCAGACGCGCCGGAGACGCAAAAAGTCGGATCCGTGGAAGTTCGCATGTATAAGGGCCAGACCATCACCGTGATCATCCCCTGCCTGAACGAGGAGCAGGGCATTCAGCAGGTCCTCGGCGCCATGCCGAATTTCGTCGACGAAGTCATCGTTGTAGACAACGCCTCCACTGACCGCACTTCGGAGGTTGCCGCCGAGATGGGCGCCAAGGTCATTCACGAGGAGGTGCGGGGCTACGGGCGCGCGTACAAGCGAGGCTTCGCCGTGGCTACTGGCGATCTCATCGTCACTCTCGACGGCGATCACAGCTACCCTGTGGGCGCGGTCTCCTACCTGATCGAGGCGTTTCTACATCTGGATGTCGATTTTCTGAACGCCTCCCGTTTCCCCGTCCGCGACGCTCGTGCCATGAGCCTGAAGCACAAAATCGGCAATCTCGCGCTGTCCCTCGCCATGTCGGTGCTGTTTTTCCGCTGGGTACGCGATTCGCAGTCCGGCATGTGGGTCTTTCGCCGCTCCATCGTGAAGGAGATGAGGCTGGAGTCCGACAGCATGGCCTTCTCCGAGGAGATCAAGATCGAAGTCCTGCGCAACCGGCGCCTGCGTTTCGGCGAAATTTCTATCCTCTATTCGTCGCGCCTCGGCGAAAAGAAGCTGAACCCCTGGCGCGACGGCGTGCAGAACCTCCTGTTTCTGGCAAAAAAGCGCTTCTTCCGATGACCATCAGCGCCATCGTGCCGGTGTGGAACGGCCGGGATCTTCTGGTCCGGTTGCTGGCAACCCTGGCCTCTCAGACCGTTCCTGCCAGCGAGTGCATTGTCGTGGACAACGGATCCTCAGACGGCGCGCCGGAAGCTGCCCGCGCAGATGGCGCGCGTGTGATTCCCATGGGCCGCAATGCGGGTTTTGCAGCAGCCGTCAATTGCGGCATTCGTGAGGCGCAGTCGGAGTGGATCGCAGTGCTCAACAGTGACGTCGAACTGGCGCCGGACTATTTCGAGCAACTGCTGTCCGCTGCCGAGGCGCCAGCCGCTCGGGATTTGTCCACGGCTTGGTTTGCAACCGGCAAGATTCTCAATGCCCGCCGCAACGGTCTTCTGGACGGCGCGTTCGATCTTACCTGCCGCGGTGGCACGACGTGGCGCGCCGGGAGCGGCCAATCCGATAGTCCTGCCTTCGCCGCACCCCGTGCCATTTTCTCCCCGCCCTGGACCGCCGTGCTCTTGCGCAAGGAGATTTTCCACAAGGTGGGTTTCCTTGAAGAGCGTTTCGAATCGTATCTGGAAGACGTGGACTTCGGCCTGCGCTGCGCGGCACGCGGCATCGCCGGCTGGTACGTCCCGAAAGCCGTCGCATGGCATCGCGGCAGCGCTTCGCTCGGCTGCTGGCATCCGGCTATCGTGCGCCGCATCGCGCGCAACCAACTTTTCGTGGTGGCGCGTCATCTGTCGCCCCGGGCGTGGTGGCCAGTGTTAACCGCTCAGGTGCTTTGGGGCGGACTGGCCCTTCGTCACGGGGCTGCCTGGCCCTGGCTGCGGGGGATCGCAGAAGGACTGCGCGACTTTTCCACCATGCGCCAGGGATACTGCCCGGATCCGGATGTGCTCGGCCGCCTCCACAACAATGAGACATTGATTGGCCAGTTCCAAGGGTCCGACTACCGCGATACCTACTGGCGCGTGTATTTTCTACTGACCCATGGTGGGGCAAAGTGACACACGACGAAACTACTCCAGCCCCTTCCGACATCGGAATCGTCGTCGTGACTCACAACTCGGAAGCGGCCATCGGCTCCTGCCTGGACGCAGCCGTTGCCTCCGGCGCCGAGCTCGTCGTGGTGGATAATGCATCAGCTGACCATACCCTCGAACGAGTCCGTCAACGCCCGGTCCGCGTCATCGCGAACGCGCAGAATCGAGGCTTCGCGGCCGCGGTAAATCAAGGTGTTACAGCCCTGGAACGCGATTTTGTGCTGCTCCTGAATCCGGATGCCGTTCTTGCCTCGCGCCTCGATTCCATGCGCGCCGCCTGCAGCCTGCCCGGAGCTGCTGGCTGCGGAGGCCTCTTGATCGGCGAGGACGGCCATCCGCAAACCGGTTTCATGGTCCGCCGTTTTCCTTCCCCGGCCGCGCTGATTTTGGAAGCTCTCTTGCTTAACCGGCTCTGGCCGGGAAACCCGGTAAATCGCCGCTACCGCGCTCTGGACCTGGATTACACGCGGCGATTGCCCGTGGAGCAGCCGGCCGGTGCCTTTCTCATGATCCGGCGTGCGGCGTGGCAGGAATTGGGCGGATTTGAGGAGTCGTTTTTCCCGCTCTGGTTCGAGGATGTTGATTTTTGCCGCCGCGCGGCAGACCGGGGGTATGTTTTGTACTTTGAACCAACAGCTGTCGCGAAACATACGGGGGCGCACTCCATATTCAACTTAACCCTAGAGTTGCGACGGATTTATTGGTATCGTAGTCTACTGGCGTATGCATTCAGGCACTTCCGGCCGGCAACATTCCGTGCCGTGTGCCTGGCGGTGGCAGCGGGTTGCGTGCCGCGGATGATTGTGGATTTCATCCTCGAGCGCCGTCCGAGGCTTCTAAGAGCCTACGTGGAGGTCGTGCGGCTCGCCGGCCGCTCCCTGGTATTCGGTTGGCGAGACTGATTCAGTCGTACCGGGCCCCTCTGTAGTCGCCGGGCTTCTTGCGGTAACCAGGTTCGGCCTCTACCTCAGCAAAAACGGATGTACCGAATGTGTGAACTTTCAGGTTCTTGTTCATGGCGCACAACGACTTCGTCTCCGTCACGATAGTTACCTACAATAGCGGCCGTTTTATTAAGCGCTGTCTCGAATCGGTGCTCGCGCAGAAGTACCCGCTTAAGGAGATTGTGGTCGTCGATAATGCGTCCACAGACGGAACCATCGACATTCTGGAACAGTTCGAAGACCGCTGCCGCATTTACTACAACGACGAGAACGTCGGCTTCGCCGCCGCCCAAAACCAGGCGATCAAGCTCTCCGGCGGCGATTGGGTGCTCACTCTCAACCCCGACGTCCTGCTTTTGCCCAATTTTATCCAGGCGCTGGTGGATGCCGGCCAGTTCGATTCCCGAATTGGCGCCGTCTGCGGCAAGCTGCTGACGATGTCCGCGCATTTCGAGATCCCGGAAAAGCCGGTCGTGGATTCCACCGGAATTTACTTCAATCCAATGCTGCGCCACCTGGACCGCGGCAGCCAGGAAGTGGACAACGGCCATTACCTGCAATACGAGTACGTTTTTGGCGCCACCGCTGCGGCAGCCCTATACCGCCGCGCCATGATTGAAGACATTTCGTTGGACGGCGAATTCTTCGATTCCGATTTTTTCGTCTACCGGGAAGACGCCGACGTCGCGTGGCGTGCGCAGTTGATGGGCTGGAAGTGCCTCTACGCGCCCTACGCCCGCGGCTATCATGTCCGCAAGGTCCTGCCTGGCAACCGCCGCGCCCTACCGCCCGAAATCAACATGCACTCGGTGAAGAACCGGTTCCTGATGCGCATCAAGAATATTTCGGCGGACCTGTACCGGCGGAACTGGTTTTCCATCACTGCGCGCGATGCCGTAGTCGTGATGTGCTGCCTGTTGTGGGAGCACAGTTCACTTCGGGCCTTCTGGTTCCTGGCGCGCAACTGCCGACGGGTAATCGCCAAGCGCCATCTGATCCAGAGCCGGCGCCGCGTCGACCATGACTATATCGCGAGTTGGTTCCAGTACAAACCGGTGGCCAAGAAGACCTCAAAGAAGATGATGCGCATGCTTTCGCGCTCGGAAACGGTGGGGTAGCGTGGCCCGGACCTCACTCCTGCCGGCCCGGATCAGCCGGCGCGCCTTCGCCCGAAGATAGTGCGTATCGCCCTTCTCGGCACCCGCGGCATTCCAGCCAGTTATGGCGGGTTTGAGACATTCGCCGAGGAACTGTCCACGCGGTTGGTGGAGGGCGGCCACCAGGTCATCGTCTACTGCCGCCAGCATCATTCGGAAACCGAATACCGCGGGGTGTGCCTCCAGTATCTCCCCACCATCCGGCACAAGTATTTCGATACCCCCGCGCACACCCTGGTGTCTACTCTCCACCTTGTGCTCCATCGTACGGATGTGGCGCTCTACTGCAACGGAGCCAATGCCATCTTTACGCTCGCGCCGCGGTTGCTCGGCATCCCGGTGGTGCTGAACGTGGACGGCATTGAGCGCAGGCGGAAAAAATGGAATCGGCTGGCCAAAGCCTGGTACCTGCTTTCGGAATGGCTGGCTACGTTTTGCCCCAATGTCGTGGTGACCGACGCCCTGAGCATCCAGCGCTACTATCGCGACCGCTACCACAAGGAGAGTCTATTCATCCCTTATGGCGCCGAGACCGGCAAAATCGAATCGACGGCTGTTCTGGAGCGGCTGAATCTCAAACCCGGCCGATATTTTTTGTACGTCAGCCGCCTCGAACCGGAGAACCACCCGCTTGAGGTGAGGCAGGCTTTCGAGCAGGTTCCTACAGACATGAAACTCGCGCTGATCGGCGACGCGCCCTATGCCCGCGAGTACATCGCCCGTGTTCGCGAGACTAGGGATCCTCGAATCGTGATGCCCGGTGCGATTTATGGGGAGGGCTATCGCGAGCTGGGGTCTCACTGTTTCGCGTATATCCACGCTACCGAGGTGGGAGGCACCCATCCCGCCCTGATCGAGGCCATGGGGCGCGGCGCCCTGGTGCTGTATCGCAACACGCCTGAAAACGCCGAAGTCGCCGGCGGGGCGGGCATCCCATTCGAACCCTCCGAACTGGCCGCGAAAATCCAGCTGGCGCTGTCCATGGATTGCGATCAACGCGATGCCCTGCGACGCGCCGCGCTCCAACGCGTGTGCGACCACTACTCCTGGGCGGCGGTCACGGCCGCCTACGAGAGGGTTCTCGCATCTCTTTCCAGCTAAAGCAGATAGTCTGTTTGGTCTAAGTTTGGTTTCCAGTGTGCAAGTGAACCAAATGGGAGGTGTTCCTTTTATGCTGAAAAAAATATTGTTGGCTCCCGCAGCCCTTTTGTTTGCTGTGATGCTTTTCTGTCCGTCTCCGGCCGACGCGGGAGTGGGTTTCGGCGTATATGCTGGCGGCGTGCCGGGTTATTATGCCTGCCCGGCCGATCCGTACGCCTACCCTTATGCCCTTCCGGCTTATTGTTATCAGTACTATGGTTACCCGTATTTGGGTGTCTATCCGTACTTCGGATTCGGATGGGGCGGCGGCTGGCATGGAGGTTATTACGGCGGCCATGCGTTCCACGATGGCGGACATCATGGCGGCGGGTTCCACGGCGGTGGATTCCATGGCGGTGGCCATAGGGGCGGACGTCGCTAGAGCTGATTCAGCGGCGCCCTGCGCCACGCGTTTAATAGCTGCTCACGTTCGGCAGTGGAAAGCGGCGTAGGACTGGGGCTGGATTGACCTTCCAGGCAATGATTGTTTAGGTAACAATCCAGCTTCTGCCGCATGGCCTGACGGGCCCGGTGCAGTCGTGTTTTAACGGCATCGGGCTCCAGATCCAGAATTTGCGCGGTCTCCTCGGTTGAGAGTTCCTCCAGGTCCCGCAATACCACCACCGAACGGTAAGTGGGCGGGAGTTCCGAGATAATCCGATCCAGCACCGCGCGCAATTCGCCCCGCAAATACTCCTGGTCGGGAGGCACGTCCGCTCCGGTAGGCTCTTCGGCTGGGAGAAGCTGGTCGGTAGAGATTTCCTGTGCGGGAGCGAACAGGCTCCTCCGCCGCTGCATCAGGCACACGTTTCGCGCGATGCGAAAGACCCACGGCCGCACCAGGTCGGGATTGCGAAGCTGGTCGAAGCTCTCGAAGGCGTGTAGCAGCGTTTCCTGAGCCACCTCTTCGGCGTCCTCCGGCCGGCCACACATCAGCCAGCTGTAGTGGAAAACCTTCGATCGGAAGTGGTCCACGAAGCGTTCAAAAGCGTCGGCCTCGCCGGCTAGCACGGCACGCGCCAACGCTCCTTCTTTCTGCCTGTCCAAACTACGATTTTAAGCTAATCGCGCCCGCCGAGTCCCACGGGCATAGACCAGATCTTATGCCGGGGACAGGGCCTCCGTGTGGAGCACTGTCTCGATAGCCGGGGCTTGGAGCAGCGTGTTGTGGATCAGGCAGGCCCCCACGGCGCGCTTCAGCCCCGCTTCATGCTCGGGCGGAAGGCCTGGCGCGGTCACGTCGATCCGAAATGAGGATAGTCGCGCCGGCCGCAGCGTCTTTTCCGCCGAAACCCGCACCTCCAGCCCTTCCATCGCCAGAGATCGCGATTTCAGGTACTGTACCGCGTAATGGCCGGCGCAGGTTCCCAACGCCGCCAACAGCACTTCCGGCGGCGTCATCCCGCCATCCGATCCGCCGTTTTCCACAGGCTGGTCGCAGAGCAAACTGTGGCCGCGTGTGCTCGCCTCGAACTTGACGTTTCCCAGGTGTCTTACCAAAACTTGCATGACAACACCATAGATGCAATTGGCGTACTGGGGTGACAGTCGTCTATCGTGTCAGTCCGGAGGCCGGAACGTGCACAATAGAGTCATGATCTCCTGCCGCGCCTTGACGCGCCGCTTCGGTGACTTCACCGCTGTTGACCACCTCAATCTGGAAGTGGCGCCCGGGGCCATCTGTGCCTTTCTCGGGCCTAACGGCGCCGGCAAATCCACCACCGTCAAAATGCTCACCGGTCTTCTTCCTCCGACTTCGGGGACCGTGGAGGTTTGCGGGCTGGACGTAACGGCGAGCGGCCTGGAAGTAAAGCGGCAGATCGGAGTTTTACCGGAGGATCTCGGACTTTTCGACGATCTTACCGTGGAAGAGCACCTGCTCCTGACCGGCAGCGTCTACGGTGTCAGCCGCGAAGAGACCCGCGCCCGCGCCGCGCAGTTGTTGCACGCCTTGAGCCTGGAGCATGGCCGTCATACCTTTGCCGCTGCTTGCTCCCACGGTATGCGGAAAAAGACCGCCTTCGCCATGGCGCTCCTTCCCAACCCGCGTGTGCTATTTCTCGACGAGCCCTTTGAAGCCATCGACCCGGTGACCTCCAAAATCATGCGCGACCTGCTGGAAGAGGCCGCACGCCATGGCATTACCGTCTTTCTGACTTCCCATATTCTGTCAGTGGTAGAACAGATTGCGACCCAGTTAGTGATGATCCGTCACGGCAAGGTGGTTTGGGACTCGCCCGTTGGAGAGCTGCCGCAATCCTTGGAACAACACTACTTCGATCTGGTGGAGGCCCCGGCGGTGGAGGAACTGGAATGGCTCGGGCCGCGCCGATCCTGAGGGCGCTCGGTACCGCCTTTCGGCGGGATTGGAAATCGATCGGCTCGATCGGCGTGAACGTCTTTTTCCCGGTAACCCTGGTGATGCTCGGCCGGGCCGGCGGCTACATCTACATCCTGATCGGCTTGGTCATGCTGTTCCCCATGAGCGGCGATCCCCTGCGCAAAATCCCACCTTCCCGTCTGCTGCTGTGGCCTCTGGACAGGCGGGACCGGGTTGTGTTGCGCCTTGCCAGCCCCTGGTTGAACCCGGTTACCTGGATTCTCGCCGCGCTGGCGGCTTGGGCGGCGCGCGGCCATATCACGTTCGGATTGTGGGCTTTGGTGGCAGGCTTGGTCGCTGCCGGATTCGTTCTTTCCCGCCTCCCGCCCGCCGGCAAACCTCTCTTCTGGCGGAGGATTCCTTCCTGCCCAGGTCCGCTTGAACAGCTGGTCCGCAAAAACACCCGGGAAATCCTGTCCACCCTGGATTTCTATTTGGCCCTGCTGCTGAGCCTTACCGGCCTGGCCTACCGGATCGCCCGTCTCGGGCTGCCCGCCCAGGCCTATGCAGATCTCAACCTGTTGGTTCTGCTGGCTTTAACGAGCTATACCCAGTGCCTGTTCGGCCTGGATGGCGAGGGTGGCCTTTCCCGCTATCGCCTGCTGCCGTTGCGAGGTTGGCAGATCCTGATTTCCAAAGACTTGGCGCTGCTTACCGTGGTACTGCTGCTCTCTTTGCCGCTGGCTCCTCTGCCCGGATTGGGCGGGGCGATGGTCGCCCTGGCACTGGGGCACTCTATGTCTGTTCAGGAGCCCCGCCAGCAGACCCGCTGGCGATTTTCCACCGGTGTCTCGCTGGGATACAGCCTCCTACAAGTGGTGGCCATGACGGCTGCCTGGGGCGCTGTCGCTTTCAGCAGCACTTTCTTCTTTCTCGCCTGCTGCCTGATCTGGCTCTTTTCCACGTCCTGGTTTGGGAGACGCCTCGACTCGTCCAAAACTCTCTGGTTTCAGTACTAAAGTTTGCTCCAGGTGGTATACAGACTGTTTAAGTCCGCTTAACACTTGTATTCGACCGGATTCTGATCTAAACTTCATTAGCAGTACCTTTGTAACCTGTCGTACGTAGGAAGAAGGGCGACTTCAGGCAGATATGGTTTTCGGAGGCCATCTCGTGAAGCGAATACTGATGTGTGCCGCTTTGTTCGGCGCGGCGCCAGGCTTGATGCAAGCGAGTGGTGTGATCGCGGTGTCTTGCGGTGGTACCTCTCCTCTTACCTCGAGCACCGTGTGCTCCAACAACGCGACCTACGGCAATATTCTCGAGACCTTTGGCAATGATTATCTGCAGTGGAACGGCGCGAACGATATTGCGAGCCCGACCCTGACCGCCACGAATCCAAGCGATCCGGCTATGGCGAACGGGGTCATGTACGACACCACCTGGGACGCGGTGGGCCTGCCGTTTACCGTGACGGGTTCGGAGTTGGACCTGGCGGACAACTACATTGAGATCCTCAAGGGGACCAAGTACGTGCCCCCGGTCGGCAGCCACCCGCAGATTTACGAAGGCACGTTCAATTCCCAGCCCGGCGTCTCTGCCGGTACTCCGGGTGATTATCTTCTCGGCAGTGGCGGCACAACCGGGGGTACAACCAACGGAGGCCTTCCCGCGGATGCGATCACCATCGCCTCAACGGGCAACGCGCTCTCCAGTTTTGGCTTCCGCATTTCGAGTTCAGAATACACGTCGTTCGATGCGGTCATTCAGCTTTACGATCAAAACGGCGATGCTATCGGCACTCCATTAACCTATAGCAACCTCGGCGGGGGCGGCCTATGTCCGACGCTGGCGGTCACGCCGGGACAACCTACACCCGTCGCGTGCAATACAGCCCCCTTCATTCAGGTGACTACCGGCGCCGGCGTCTACAGCTTCTCGGTCTATACGACGCAGACCAATGGCCAAGCCGATAACGGCGGATTTTTCCTAGATACGTTCTACTATGCCTTTCAAACGAGCGGAGTGCCCGAGCCCGGTTCACTGCTGCTCGCGGGCGCGGGCCTCGTCTCAATGGTTGCTCTTGGCCGCCGCCGAAACGGCCGCCAGGCGCTTGGCCACGTCGGCGCGGAAACGATCGATAAAGCCTAGAACGTAATCAGCCGGTTCCAACTTCGGATTTTCCACCAGCGGCGTCAGGTCCATCGCGAAGTTGAGAGCGCTCTCTTCATCCGTCCCATGCGAGGCGTAGTAGGTGGCATGCGCCAGGCGCCGCCCTGCCGTGGCGAGATCATAGCGTTTGCCGCCGCTCACCTGGGAATCGAAAACTCCCACCAGCGCCGCCGCCACGTTGGAGCGGGCAGAGACGCCGAGTGCCTGCTTTTCCGAATCGAGCAGCCAGTCCAGGTCGCGCCACACTTCGCAGCCGTACACCTTCTGAGGCCTGGTTTCGCTGCGCACCGCGCGCATCGCCGCAATCGCCCGCGTGGCGGTGGAGACGTGGGTGTCGTGCTTGTCGGCCAGGTTGTGGAGGTATACCACTTCCGGCTGGGCTATCCGCAGAATTGCCGCCAAGTCGTTCACCACGGCGGGATTCTTCGCATCCTTCACCTCTCCGCTGGAGAATCCGAGCTGGATCTGGCAGGCGTACTCTCCGACGTAAGCGGCCTTGCGCTGTTCGATGCGCCGCACCTGCTGCATCTCTTCATCCGTGTACTGGCCGTAAATGCCGGATCGCGGGCTGCCCGCGCCGTTCGTCACGACCACGCCGGTAAACCAGCGGTCCTTTCGCCCGAAGCATTCCGAAATCCCGTGATACGCCATGATCTCGATATCGTCCTGGTGCGCGGAAATGCAGAGATGGGTGGTGCGGGCCAGCGCCGCCTCGGGCGCGGTCTCATCGGGGACGAAAAAGTCCGCCCCGGCGTTATGGAATTGCATGCGTTTTGTTCTCCTGAGCCTGAATGGCGGGCAGGCTGGCCGCGGCGATGGCTTGCCCGTGCCGCTTCTCCTTTTCGTCCGGAATGTGAAACCGAATGCGCTCGGCGATTTCCGGAAATTCCGCGCGCAATACCTGCTGTGCAATGTCCAGTATCCGGTCGCCGCCCACGCCGGTGAGCACGCGGCCGAGCACCAGCAGGTTGCGCAGATCGTAAAAATCCGCGTAGGTGGCAATGGTATAGCCGAAATACACGCCGATGGTTTCGTAAATCTGCATGGCTCGGGCGTCGCCCGCCGCCGCCAGTTTTTGCACCTGCTCCAGCTTGACCGGCAGCGGCATGTCTGCGGGCAGGTCGATGCCGGCCGGTGCCAGCAACCGCCCCACCGCCTGCTGCGAAAAATACTGTGCGCCGACGCCGCGGTCTCCCGACCATTCATCCGCGGGCGCATCGTCCCGATAATCCACCGGCACGAATGCCAACTCATTCAGCCAACCGGTGATGGCGCCTTGCGACGTCACATATCCGGCCGCGAGGCTGCTTCCCATTGCAATGCCGAGGACCGCGCCGTCCCCCAGCGCCATCGATCCGGCCAGCGCCGTCACTTCGCCGTCGTTCACAACGTCGAATGGAATTCCGCCCCAGTGGTCCTTTAATTCGAGAAACAGCCTTTGCACGCGCCCCTGGAACAGGTCGCGGGGCACGGAGCGGTACAGCGAACCGACTCGCACTTCGTTATTCACGTACACGCCCGCGGCGCTGCCGCCGATCGCGTCCACCCGCGGCAGGTGCGCGGCGGCGCGCCGCAGCGAATCGTCGATACCATCGAAATGGTATTGCGGGTCGGCCTGCGCGCAGGGATTCCACGGGACTTCCTCGCTGAACACGACTTTGCCATCCGCGACCGCCGCGCATTTACGATCGCTCGCTCCCAGGTCGAAGCCGATGCGATAGCCGTCCAGGTGGCGGCCGAGGAGTGCCGAACTCTCCCGCTCCGCGGGGATGTTTTCGAAGACGGTATGCCTGATGCTCATCGAACGCCCGTAGACGCGTTCGCCCATAAACTCGTAGTCGAAGGCGCGCGCCCCGTCCGGCGAATACACCGACCGCAAATATTCGGCCAGGCCCGTGTCCCCGCCAACGGTCACTCGCCATCCGCCTTTCTGCCAAAGCAGAAATTTCAACAGCCGTTCCGCGTAGCGTTGGTTCAGGAGGGTATGGCGGCTTTCCGGTGGCAAGACCCGGGTGCGAAAGACGGAAACCGAGCCATCGCTACGTTCCAGCGCGAGTGCGAGGGGCTGGCCGCCGCTCTCCCGCACTGCTTCCGCAAACGCACGGTTCCACAAAGAAGCCGGCGCGAAGGCCGCGTCCAGTGCCGGCCGAAACTTGGGAGCAAGATTCATTTTCCGATTGCGAGTCTAACACCATTGGTTTGGGCGCCGAGAACCACCTCTTTCCGCACGCTGGGACCCCCGGTTTCCGGCCTAGTATTCGAGATCCGGCAAGGCCCATAAATTCAACCGAAAACATATTGATTCGAAAGGTAAAAACCGTTACACTTTCGGGATGCTGATGAGATTGCGCACACATTTCCTCCGCGGCATCATCGAGGTGTCGCTAATCGGTGGATTCGGGGGAACTGCCATCGCACAGTTGCTGTACACGCCGAATTACGGCACCAACAACATTTCTGAATACGCGACCGGTTCGGGCCCGCTCACTTCGATTGCTTGCTCCTCGCCGAATCCGATCTCTGTCTCCCCCGAATCCAGTCCGGAAGGCCTGGCAATGACGCCTAACGGCAGTTTCCTGTATGTATCCGATAACGGAGCGCACGCCAGCGGAATCAGCGCCTACGCCGTCAGCGGGGGCCCGTGCGTCGGTAAATTGACGCCGTTGGCCACCGGCACAAACTGTCCGAACGCCTCGGGCCAGACCTGCCCTTACTACTCGCTCCCGGTCGGCGCCGCCGGCCCGTGGGGAATTGCAGTAGATCCGAACGGCTCTTATCTATATGTGGCGCTTCAAGGTTCCAGCACGATCGCGGCGTATTCGATTAATGGGACATCCGGCGGCCTGAATTACATCGGCAGCTACTCAACGTCCACCCCGCCATCGCCACTGGTGGTCGCGAAAGTCGGCTCGAATGAGTACCTCTATGCCGGGCTGCAGAGTTCTGTGGATGTGTACCCAGTGCAGTCGAACGGTGCGCTCGGAACGCCTACAGATTACCCGCTTAACGGTGGCGACGGCAGTCCGAACGGTTTGGCGACCTTCGGCAGCACCCTGTACGTTACGGACTACAACTCCAGCGGGCCCGCCGGTCTCTACGCTTTCCCAATTCTCGGCAGTGGCTTGCTCGGCACTCCGGTCACGGCCACGACTGGCGCCTATCCTCTCGGCGTAGCGGTGGACAGTTCCGGCAGCCACGTTTACGTTGCCGGCACCGGCGATAGCACCGTCTATTCGCTCCTGACGTCCAACCTGGCGGCGGCCCCCGCGGTCGTAACCGTGAATGGCGGCTCTTCAACCGTGTACGGAGTGGCGGTGGATCCCACGAACGACTACGTATACGTGTCGGACAACCTGAACAATGACATCTGGATTTACTCCCCCGGTCTCGCTTCCTCGGTCGGCTCGACCTTCGTCGGCGCCAATACCAGTCCAACCGAGTTCATCCTGGCTCACATTCCGCCGCCGGCGCCCCCTGCTATTAGCAGCGTGCCGGCCGCATCGTTCACCAGCCTGGCTCTTCTGGCCATCCTGCTGGCTGCGTGTGCGGGAATCCTGTGTCGCAAGTCTGTCGGCATTTCCTCCGCTCAGTAGTTTCTTTCGTATCTTCGGGCCGGTCAACCGCACCGCGGCGGCCGGCCTTGTTGTATTTCTAGGGTATGTGGCTCGGGATCGATGTCGGAACCGGTGGCTCAAGGGCTTTGCTTGTAGATGAGTGCGGCGCCGTCCGCGCCAGCGCCACCGCTCCTCACGAAGATGTCTTCATGGCTCGCCCGTTGTGGGCGGAGCAGCGTCCTGAAAACTGGTGGGATGCGGCCGCAGCCGCCATCAGCGCCGTATTGGCTCAGGCCGGCATTTCCGGCGCGGCCGTGCGTGGCATCGGTCTCTCCGGCCAGATGCACGGACTGGTGCTCCTCGATGGCGCGGGTTCGGTTATCCGGCCCTCTCTTATCTGGTGCGATCAGCGCAGCCAGCCGCAGGTGGACGCGGTCAATGCAGCCATCGGGCGCGAAGACGTTCTGCGTTATATCGCCAACCCTGTATTGACGGGCTTTACCCTTCCCAAACTCCTCTGGGTGCGCGATCACGAGCCGGAGAATTTCGGCCGTGCCCGCAAGATGCTTTTGCCCAAGGACTATGTCCGCTACTGCCTGACCGGAGAATTCGCCACCGAGGTTTCCGACGCCTCCGGCACCGCGGT
>DATJMP010000361.1:0-6471 GCA_035508655.1 Bryobacteraceae bacterium | reverse complement strand
GACCGGGCGATCGCGGAGCTGGCGTGCTACGACTGGCTGATTTTCACGAGCGCGAACGGGGTGCGGTGCTTTCTGGAGCGGCTGGATGCGTCCCGATGCGATCTGCGCAATCTGCGGGCGCGGATTTGCGCCATCGGCCCGGCGACGCGGGCGGCCGTGGAGGCGCTGCACCTGAAGGTCGATTTGATGGGCAAGGAGTACGTGGCGGAAGGGCTGCTGGCGGCGTTCGCGGAGCATGATCTTACCGGGAAGCGGATTCTGCTGCCGCGGGCGGCGGTGGCGCGAGACCTGGTGCCGGCCGAACTGGCGCGGCGCGGGGCGCGCGTGGACGTGGTGGAGGCCTACCGGACGGTGGTGCCGGAAGGGGCGGCGGAACGGGCGCGGGCGGTTCTGGCGCGGAAGCCGGACTGGATCACCTTCACCAGTTCCTCGACCGTGCAGAACTTCGTAGCGGTTGCGGGAGTGGAGGCACTGGCCGGGGTAAAGGTGGCGTCGATCGGCCCGATCACGACCGCAACGGCGCGGCGGATGGGAATTGCGGTGACGGCCGAGGCGCGGGAGTTTACGATCGAGGGGCTGGTGGAGGCCATCCGCGAATATCCGGCGGAGAGCTTAGCCCGGCGGTCACCGCCATCCGCTTAAGCCGTGGAGCACGAAGCGGGCGAGAAAATCGCGCAGCTGAGAGAGAGTCATCCGCGGTTCGCGTCCCAGATGAAAGACGCCTTCGGCTCCCGCTGCGATCAGGATCGAGGCCATGAGGGCGAGGTCCTGACGCGAGAGGGAGTTGGGGGCAACGAAGCGCTGCAAGTCCTCCGCCAGATCGAGCGCAAGGCCGCTGACGGCCGAAGAAGGGTAGAGTCTGGCGCGGATGTGGTGCTGATTCCGGTCGATGAAATCCATCGCCCCCGGGGTGGATTCGAGCACGTGAAGATACGATTCGTAGCAGGCGGAGACGAACTCCTCTGCGGTGGCGGCCCGTGCGCGAGCTACCCGGCTTTCGTTGCGGATCCGCTCGAGAACGCGCTCCGACAGCACCTCGAAAATGGCCTCCCTGGTGCGGTAGTAATTGTAGAACGTTCCGGCGGAGACGCCGCTCCGCCTGACGATGTCGCGGATATTGGCGGCGTCCATGCCGATGGTGCAGAACACTTCCCAGGCGGCCGCTTCGATGGCCACGCGGTTTTGCTGTTCGGTGGCTCTTCTCTTATCCGAAGCGCGATACTTCCGCGGAGCGGGAAGCCTCATGCGCGAACGGTCTCCAGCCCGTAGCGCCTCCGCTTGGAGGGGTGGACATTGGCGAGGGACAGGTCGCCTCCGTAATGCGCGGCCACGAGCGGATCCATGATCCGGCGCCACACGGGCGGGAAAAACGCGACTACGGTCATGGTTCCATAGCCGGAGGGCAGTTCGGGCGCCTCATCGAAGCTGCGCAGGGCCTGGTAGCGGCGGGACGGGTAGGCGTGGTGGTCCGAGTGCCGCTGCAAGTGGTAGAGCAGCACGTTGGAGGCGATGCTGTTGGAATTCCAGGAGTGCCGGGGCGCGCACGGTTCGTAGTGGCCGTCGGGGCGCTTCTGGCGCAACAGGCCGTAGTGCTCGAGGTAATTGACCACCTCCAGCAGGCTGAAGCCGGAAACCGCCTGGAGGAGCAGCCAGGGCAGAACGGCTCGCCCGAATATCGCGACGAGCCCGGCGAACAGCACCACGGTCATAAGCCACGCGTTGAGGATGTCGTTCTCGGCGCACGGCGCCGGTTTGCCTTTGCGATGCAGGCGGGCCCGTTCGATCTCCCACGCGCTGGCCACCGAGCCCAAAACGGTTCGCGGAAGGAACGCCCAGAAGCTTTCGCCCAGACGCGCGGACGCCGGATCTTCGGGCGTGGACACGCGGGTGTGGTGGCCACGATTGTGCTCGACGTAAAAATGGCCGTAGCCGGTCTGGGCGAGCGTGATCTTGGAGAGCCAGCGCTCGAGCCGGTCGGACTTGTGGCCAAGCTCATGGGCGGTGTTGATTCCGACCCCGCCAACTACACCGATGGTGAGGGCGAGCCCGAACGAATCGGCCGGCGGCATGCCGTGGCTCCATCGCGAACATGCCCAGACGAGCGAGGCGAACTGCAGCGGCAGGAAGAGATAGACACACCAGCGGTAATAGCGGTCCTCTTCCAGACTGGGGAGCAGGCTGTCCGGTGGGTTTCCGGAATCCTTGCCGAGAAGCGAATCCATGACCGGAATGATGCCGAAAGCGAAGATCGGGCCGAACCACCAGAACAGGTGCGAGCCGGTGGCCCTCACCAAGCCGACGGCAACGCATGGAAGCAGCGGGATCACCAGACCCAAGGGCCAGGCATATCGTTTGCGGTCGTGCCAGGCCGCCGGACGGCCGACGTTGGGGTTCCCCGTTTGTGCGTTGATCGCCACAGTATCCCCCTCCCGGGCGCTTTCTAGGAGCGGAGTGCTTAGGCGTTTCCTGCCCGGGTATGGCAACAGAAATCGCACAAACTTGACGCCTGCGTCAAATTTAAGAGTGCAATCGAATACGCGTTGGCTCGCCGCGCCTTCCCGCCCCAGCCGACCAGAAGGCAGATTGGCCGGGGCCCCGGTTCGGCGGGTCGACCGGTCATTGGGCCTTCCCTACTGCGATGCGGCGAAGTAGCCTTGGCGCCAGTGGGCCGTGAGCTTGGGGAGGCCGCGGGGAGGATTCAGTTTCACCTCGACGCGGTGGTAGCGGCCGTCGCGCATTTCGGCCTTGGGGGAGTAACCGAGAACGTAGCGGTTCCGCAGTTCCATACCGATCTTGGCGGCGATGTCGGGCAGTTCGTTGGCGTCGGCGGGATAGTGGCGGCCGCCGCTCTGTTCGGCGAGATCGTTGAGCAGGCCGGGGCCGGCAGCCTCCTCCGGCGTGCGGCTGCGCGAGCCCCAGGGCTCGAAAATGCCGATGGCATAGACCAGCACGTCGCTCTCGCGGACCATGCTGCGCACTTCGCCCTCGCTGTAACGGCTGCTGTTGTCGCCGCCATCGGAGATGATAAGGAGCGCCTTGCGATTCTTCTTCGAACGCTTCGTCTCATTCAATCCCATGACAATGGCGTCCAGCAACGCGGTGCGGCCCTTGGATTGGGCGAAGGTGAGCTGGTTCTGGATCTCGTCGAAATCCTGCGTGAGGGGCGTGACCAGCTTGACCTGATCGTTGAATTCCACCAGAGAGAATTCGTCGTCGGGGTTGGCGGTCTGAAAAAATGCCGAGGCGGCGAGGCGCGAGAGGCGGATTTTCGGACCCATGCTGCCGCTGATATCGAAGACCAGGCCGACGGAGACCGGTTCGTCATCCATGGCGAAGTGGGTGATGGTCTGCTCGACGTGATCGTCGAAGATTTTGAAGTGCTCGGGTTCGAGGCCGGTGACGGGGCGGTTATTGGGATCGGTGACGGAGACCGGGACCAGGACCAGGTTGGAGTCGACGCGCAAGGTGGCTTTGGGCGCGGGGGGATCGGCTGTTTTGTGGGGGACCGGGCGCGGCTGGATGGAGACCTGCGCGAACACCGCCAGGGCGGCGAGCAGGGCCACGAAGAGCATAAGCGGTGCCGTTCGCCGCGCGCGCATGAGGTCTCCCGGAATTATTGTAATTCGGAGCGGGGGGTGGATATCAGGCCCATAGAGATGGTCGTATCGCTCCGGCTCACTTCGCCTTCAGCACGAACACCGTCTGGTCGTCGAAGGGTTTGGTGGAAAATTTGTCGAGGTCGGCGAAGATGACGGCGATGAGGGATTTGGGGCTGCCGGGGTGAGTTCGGATGAGGTGGGAGAGGCGTCCGCGGCCGAACTCGGCGCCCTGGGCGTTCAGGTGGTCGGTGATGCCGTCGGAGTAGAGGACGATGGTGTCTCCGGGATGGGCGGCGAAGGTGACCTCTTCGTATTCGCGGGATTCGAGCAGGCCGAGCGGGACGCCTTCTACGTGGTGCTTGAGTATTTCGCCGGCGCGGCTGATCATGGGCGGCAGCGCTCCGGCGTTAGCCATGACGATTTCGCGCGTAGCGGGATTCCAGAGCAGAACGAGGAGGGTGACGTAGCGAGCCTCGACTTTGCGCTCGATCAGGGACTGGTTGAGCGCTTTTAAGAGCTCGGCGGGCCCCCGGCGGCGGGGAGCAAGGGTGCGGAGGAGGCCGCTGACGAGACCGCCGTAAAGAGCGGCGGCGGCGCCTTTCCCGCTGACGTCGCCAAAGGCGACGATAAACGATCCGTCCTGGCGCTCGAAGACATCGTAAATGTCGCCGGAAATTTCGCGCGCGGGGCGGAGGCGGACGGCGGCTTGCATGCCTTCGATTTCGGGCGAGCCATCGGGGAGGAGGACGCGCTGGAGCTCGCGAGCGGCCTGCAGATCCTCCTCCATGCGCTTCTCGCGGTCAGCGAGTTGCTGGTAGAGGCGCGCGTTCTCCATACTGGAGGCGACCTGCGGCGCGAGCAGAGCAAGGGTGCGGACGTGGTCTTCGGTGAAATGGCCGATACGGCTGCTTTCGAGATCGAGGACGCCGAGAACACGGTCGTGGAGGATCAGCGGGACCGCGACTTCGGAACGGATACCGGGGTGGGAGGCGATGTAGCGCGGATCGGCGGCGGTGTCGTGAACGCGAACGACGTCGCGCGATTCGGCGGCTGCGCCGGTGATTCCCTTGCCGAGCGGGACGTTGTCGATGTTCACACGCTGGTCGTAGCGGAGGCTGAAGAGATGGCGGAGGGCGCGGGCCTCCTCATCGATGATCAGAATGCTGAAGGCGTCGTAGCTGATGAGCTCGCGCATGGTGCTGGCGATTTTGCCGAGTAACTCATTGAGATCGAGGATGGAAGAGAACTCGCGGGAGATGTTGGCGAGGGTGCGGAGGGTGCGATTCTGGCGCTCGGCGCGGCGGTAGAGGCGGGCGTTGTCGATGGCGATGGCGATGCGGGCGGCGATGAGGCGGAGAAGGGTACGGTCGTATTCGGTGTAAGCGTTGGGGCGGACGGACTGGAGGTCAATGACGCCGACCAGCTTGCCACGGGCGGTCATAGGGACGGCGAGTTCGGTGCGGACGGCATCGACCAGGCGGAGGTAACGGGAATCGGCGGAAACGTCGCCTACCAGGACCGGCTGTCCGAGGGCGGCGGCGGCTCCCGTGATGCCTTCGCCGAGCGCGACGGTGAGGTTACGGATCACATCCTGGCGATGGCCGACCGCATAACGGATACGCAAATCGCGCCGCTTTTCATTGAACAGGAGAATCGCAAAAAGCTCGTAGGGGAGGACACGCTGAATGATTTCGGCAACGTTGGCGAGGAGGTGATCGAGGTCGAGGGTCTGGGTGGTGGCGGCAGAGACTTCGAGCAGGAAATCGAGCAGCTCAGAGCGCTCTTTGAAACGAACGGTGGCGCGTCGGGTGGCTTGCATGGCTATCAGCGATCAGCGTTTGGACGGCGTACCGGCAGGAGCGGCCTGTGCCGGCTTGAAAGCCGGCATAGCAAGCTGGAAGCTTGCGCTACAGGCATCATGCGGTTGCCGCTTCGGCGATTTTGATACTGGCGCTGGCGCCGATACGGGTGGCGCCGGCGGCGGTCATGGCTTGGAAATCGGCGAGGGTGCGGATGCCGCCCGCGGCTTTCACGCCCATGGACGGACCAACCACCTCGCGCATCAGGGCCACGTCGTGTGAGGTGGCGCCGGTTTTGGCGAAGCCGGTAGAGGTCTTGACGAAATCGGCGCCGGCGAGCTTGGTCAGCGTACAGGCGACCACCTTTTGATTGTCGTCGAGGAGGGCGGTTTCGAGGATGACCTTGACGATGGCGCCGGCGGCGTGGGAGACCTTGACTACCTCCCGGATATCCGACTTGACGACTTCGTGATCGCCGGAGCGCAGGGCGCCGATGTTGATCACCATATCAATCTCCTGCGCGCCGGCGCGCAGCGCAACAGCCGTCTCAGCCACTTTGGCTTCCGTGCTGGTGGCGCCGAGCGGGAAGCCGGTAACCGTGCAGACCTTGACGGGCGAACCGGCGAGCTCCGCCTTTACGACGGGGACCCAATAAGGATTGACGCAGACGCTGGCGAAGCCGTATTGGCGGGCTTCGCGGCAGACCTTGACGACATCGGCGCGGGTGGCTTCCGGTTTGAGGATGGTGTGATCGATCAGGGAAGCGATGGCGGGATCGATTTTGGTGAGGCGCTCGCTGGCGGAGACTCGCTGGGCGCCGGCGGCGATGATCTCCCTGGTGTTGCGGGCGCAGGTCTGAACGCAGCGCTGCACGCAGCCGGGGCAGACGTCGTTCGGAAGGTTGAGGCCTTCGCCCTTCTTGGACGGGGTGGGCGCGGCGGCAGCGTTGCCGGGGTCCCCGGACGGCCCCTGGTTGGCCGGCTGGGGTTGGCCGACACGGGCGAGGATCTCTTCACCGATTTGCGCGACCAGAATGTCGAGTTCGGTTTGGGTCACGATGTGCCCTTCTTCAG
>DATJMP010000360.1:0-2113 GCA_035508655.1 Bryobacteraceae bacterium | reverse complement strand
CTTCGGCCAACCGCCCGGTCACAGCATCCAGCAACCCGCGAGACCCCGTGGCTCGCCGGGCGATCTCAGTGGCACTCCGTGTGAACCTTTCGCCGATATAGCGGCCGGACATTGAGTTGTTCGACAAGGCGATCGCCGCGTGGACAGGCAGCCGTCCCCGAAAACCTGGCATCATCGATGGCTCGCACCTCGCCGTAACTGGCCGGCGCCGGGTAGGATCGGCGCCGCCTGCACCGGTGGGGCAGGCCAACGACCGCCCGTTGCCGGTCAGACCTGTCCGGCAAAGCGCGCCCCCAACCCACGCAGGGAGAGAGCTCCAAGATCCCTCCCAGAAAAAAGTCGCGCATCGATCAGATTCCGCTGTCGATAGCTAATTAAGTTGGCCGGTTTATGTAGCGCATCATTTGTCCGCTTGTTTCCGTTCTGTTCCTGCCGAATTCATCAGCCGGAAAAATAAACGTCGGCCGCTCTGGCGGTGATCCGACGACTCGTCGCGCCATTCGACGCGCCCATTCCTCTAGCGGAACATGAGTCATTCCCCTTCTGTTGATGTGCCTGTGGAGGTGTGGGCAACGCTCTTCTCTTGCGTTGTCCACAAATCCACAGGCAAGTCCTGGCATCAGCCAGGCTCATGCCGCGGCCGCCAACGCCGCGATCTGCAACGCACCCTGCGCGTCATAGCGGCCCAGGCACCGAGGGCCGTGGAAGATCGCGTGACTGCCATCGCTGTACTGCCGCACCTTCACCCGCGACTTCACGAAATGGGCGCGCAGGGGAGACGGCGGAATTTGAAGCCTCAGCCGCCGCCATGACACCGTGTTGTCGCGGTCCACCTGGCGTTCCTCCTGGATGCACAGTATCTCGCGCAAATCCACCCCGGCGACCGCCACAAACGCAGAACCCTCCTGCTCCGCCTTCACCGCGAACCGGGCGTTGTGCAGCGGCAGATACGACCGGCGGATGAAGTCGTTGGCCGCCGCAACCTCCGTCACTCCGGCCAGCGCCAGCTCCTTCACCAGCCGATCCTGCAGGGTCTGGAACAGGCGCTCCGAGCGGCCACGCGCCTGCGGCGAATACGCCGCGATGTGCTCCACCCCCAAATGTGAAAGCGCACGCCCAACCTGCGTCAATTGCTTGCGGTCAACCGGCCCGCCAGCTTCCGGCGTCACAAAATAGTGGCTGCCGCGATCCGTATACAGCGCCAACGGCAACCCGTGCTCGCCAAAAACCTCAAGCAACGCCCGAAACGTCGAGGTCGTGCCCTCTTCGGCAACCAAAAACGCCGAGTAGATCATATTCGTCGCATCATCCATCGTCACAATCAGGTCCATCGCATCCTGACCAGACAGCCATTCATGGCGCGATCCGTCCTGGTGCAGCAGCATCCCAGGCAACGGACGCCGTGGCCGCTTGCGACGGTGCGCGCCACGCCGCGGCGCCCGATCCAGAAGACCCTTCGATTGCAAAAATGCCTTCGTCCACGTGTAACCCCACCGGAACTGGTGGTCCCGAACCAGATGCTCGTGAAAATGCTTCGCCGTGAAACCGCTGTAGCGGCCCCGGTACAGCGCCTCCACCTCCTGCTCCCGGTCAACCGGAACACGCCGCCCAGAAGCCCGGCCAAGCCGCCGGTCCAGCAACCCAGCCTCCCCGAGTTCCTCGTAGCGCTGCTGCCAGCGGCGGAACGTCCGCTCACTGACCCCGAGCAGCTCAGCCGCCTCAATCTGATTGATCTCGCTCGATTCATACCGGCCAAGCACGCTCCCAAACTTGATCATGCGCACACCCTGTAACGCTTCCGACCGGCGCATCCAGGCCCCCAAAAGGGGCCATCTTCACCGGACAGATCGTGTGCTACCTAAACCGGACATATCACGTGCTACCGACAAGAAGCTTCAGCAGCAATTGCCTCAGCTCGGCCGGCGGTAGACCATCGATGCCAGGCGGGACGACCACAGGGAGCTTCGAGTCGATTCGCTCCGCCTCGGGCAAGAAAAAAATCACCTTCGCCCGGAATTTTGCCAGCGGTACCTGGTTCGGGCCCGGGTCGCGGAGTATAGCGCGCTGCGCCGCCGCTGCTCGTACTGCCGGTGCCTCCGCCCGCTGAAGGACA
>DATJMP010000359.1:0-11967 GCA_035508655.1 Bryobacteraceae bacterium | reverse complement strand
TACGGGGAGCTGCGATATTCGGGCGAGCCGCTGCCGGCGCTCAAGCAATTGGACGAGTCCGGCGGGACCGTTTTGCTGCGGAGCTTTTCCAAGATCAGCTTCCCGGGGCTGAGGGTTGGTTGGGCGCTGGGACCGAAGGCGCTGATCGACCGGCTACGGCAAGCTAAGGAAGCGGCGGATCTGCACACGGATCAGCTTTCGCAAGCGGTGCTGCTGGAGTTTATGGAATCCGGGCGGCTGGATTCGCATCGGGCGCGCGTGCTGCGGGCGGGGGCGGAACGGCTGGCGGCCACGCTGGAAGGATGCCGCCGCCACATGCCGGCGGGAACGCGGTTCACGCATCCGGAAGGCGGCATGAACGTGTGGCTGCGGCTGCCGGAGCCGATGAACACGGCCGAATTGCTGCCGCGGGCCCGCAAGGAAGGCGTCGGCTACCTGCCGGGTTCGTATTTCACGATCGCGCGGCCGGACCCGGGCGCGCTGCGTTTGAGTTTTGCGAGCCTTACGCCGGAGCAGATCGGACGTGGGCTGGAGCTGTTGGGCCGTGTGGCGTCGGCCGAAGAAGAGCGGGCCGCGGCGGAGTTCGAACCCGCTTCGGCCATGGTTTAGATCAAGGTTCAGGAAGAGGAAGAGAGATGTTTCAATTTACAAGCGAGCAGTTTCGAGTGAAAGTAGGCCTCGCCGAGATGCTGAAGGGCGGCGTGATCATGGACGTCACCAACGCCGGTCAGGCCAAGGTTGCCGAAGATGCCGGCGCATCCGCGGTGATGGCGCTGGAACGCGTGCCCGCGGACATCCGTAAGGAAGGCGGGGTGGCGCGCATGGCCAATATCGCAAAGATCGAGGAGATCATGCGCACCGTCACCATTCCGGTGATGGCCAAGGCTCGCATCGGCCACTTCATGGAAGCGCGGGTACTGGAAGTGCTGGGAGTGGATTACATCGATGAAAGCGAAGTGCTGACGCCGGCGGACGAAGAGCACCACATCGACAAGACCGGCTTCAAGGTGCCGTTCGTTTGCGGTGCGCGCAATCTGGGTGAGGCGCTGCGGCGCATTGCCGAGGGCGCGGCCATGATCCGGACGAAAGGCGAAGCGGGAAGCGGCAACATCGTCGAAGCGGTTCGGCACATCCGGACGATCGTGAAGGAGATGAAGCAGTTGACCGTGCTGGGCAAGGAAGAGCTGGTGCATGAGGCCAAGAACCTGGGCGCGCCTCTCGAACTGGTGGAGTGGGTGGCGCAGAACGGCAAGCTGCCTGTTCCCAATTTCTCGGCGGGCGGGATTGCGACGCCGGCCGATGCGGCGCTGGTGATGCAGCTGGGAGCCGAGGCGGTGTTCGTGGGTTCGGGCATTTTCAAATCGTCGGATCCGGAAGCGCGTGCCAAGGCGGTTGTGAAGGCGGCAAAGAACTACAACGATCCCGCCATGCTGCTGGAAGCCAGCCGCGAGCTGGGCGAAGCGATGCCGGGACTGGACGTGTCCAAGTTGCAGGAATCCGAGCTGCTGCAGACGAGGGGTTGGTAGACGGAAAGCAGGGGTTGGGGATCGGGGATGCGCGGTAGCAGGTCGCGGGCGTACTGCAATTGACGGTGCAGCAAACGTGACGCCCGGCGCCCTTTGAGTGCCCATCCCCGGCCCCCGGTCCCTGGTCCCCGGCCCCCAAACAGCCATGCCAAAAACAGTTGGAGTTCTGGCCTTACAGGGCGATTTTGCCGCGCACGCGGCGGCTCTGGAGCGCGCCGGTGCGAAGGCGGTCCTGGTGCGTACGGCGAAGGAATTGGCAAGCCTCGACGGCCTGGTGATTCCCGGCGGGGAGAGCACGACCATGCTCAAGCTGATGCGGTATGAAGATCTGCTGCAGCCGCTGGCGGATTTCGGCCGGCAGAAACCCATGTTCGGGACGTGTGCGGGAGCGATTCTGATGGCCAGCCAGGTACACGGCCCGGAACAGGAGAGCCTCGGTTTGATGGATCTGGAGATCGAGCGGAACGCCTACGGCCGGCAGATTGACAGCCGGATCGCCGTGATTGATCCGGATCCGGAACTGGTGCGGCGGACCGCCGGCGGGAAGCTGGAAGCTGTGTTCATACGCGCACCGATTATCCGCCGGATTGGTCCTGAATCGAAGGTTCTGGCGCGGTACAATGGAGATCCGGTCCTTGTTGAAGAAGGCAAGCACCTGGTGGCCACTTTTCATCCCGAACTGACCACCGACCCCCGGGTACACCTGCTCTTTTTGGAGAAGCTGTGAGCCGGCCACTCAAGCGAGTGCTTTTTGTCTGCGTGGGAAACTCTTGCCGCAGCCAGATGGCCGAGGCGTTTGCGCGCGCATATGGGAGTGACGTAGTGGTTCCGGCGAGCGCCGGTTTGGCGCCGGCCGGACGGATCGCTGCGGATACGATCGAAGCTATGGAAGAGAAGGGAATCGATGTGCGCGACCAGTTTCCCAAGGCGGTCCAGCATCTGGTCCGCATCCCCTTCGACCTGGTAATCAACATGAGCGGGGAAGCGCTGCCGGACGCGATCACCGGCGACGTGCGGTCATGGGATGTGGAAGACCCGATCAACCTGCACTATCAGGATCACTGTGAGATTCGGGACCAGATCGAGCGGCTGGTGATGAACCTGATTTTGGAACTGCGCCAGGAGCAGGCGCAGCCGCAGACGAAACCGTTCGGTTCCGGCCGCGTGCCGCTGACATAACCCCTATTTTGGCCCGGCGCTTGCACTCCTTT
The DNA here is from genome assembly GCA_035508655.1 of Bryobacteraceae bacterium. Taxonomy (GTDB): domain Bacteria; phylum Acidobacteriota; class Terriglobia; order Bryobacterales; family Bryobacteraceae; genus DATGMB01. The sequence continues at coordinate 9,230 of DATJMP010000359.1, read as the reverse complement.
TGCGGGAGCCAACGATGGGCAAATATGTGCCGCTGGTCGTCTTCCTGCTTTTCGTACCTTTGCTTTCCGCCGACAGTCTGACCTTGCGCGACGGCACGGTCATCCGCGGCCATTTCGTGAACGGTACGCCGCAAAAGATCATTTTTCAGGACCACAACGGCGTATGGCGCCGGTTCGATGTGAAACAGGTGCAGGGCATAGAGTTCGGCACGGGCGCGCCGTCGACGGCTTCCGCGGCGCGTGCGGGTGACGGGGGATCAGCAGAGCGCGCCGGCAGCTTCATCACGGTTCGAGCCGAGGAGGCGATTGACCCGCAGAACGGGGTTGCGGGGCGAACATTTCTGGCGACGATCGTGGAGGATATCCACGGCGAGAACGGAACGGTGATCATTCCTGGTGGTTCGCCGGCCCGGATGATGGTAAGGCCGATATCAGGCGGCGCAGGGCCGGAATACCAGGTGCAACTGGAATCGGTGGTGATCGATGGAAGCCGCTACGTGGTGTACGGAGATGCCATCGCGGTCGGCCCACGGCAGGAAGAGAATGCTCCGGCACCTGACGCGAGCGCACCTCCGGTCAGCGTGAACGGCGCCCAGATCCGGGTGCCCGCCGAAACCGTACTGGAATTTAGGCTCGAACAGCCTCTGCTGCTCAGGCAGGCGACAGATTAGGGCGGCCCAAAAAGCCGAAGGCCGCACCGAAAGCGGCGCGGCCTTGTTCAGCGATCTAAGAGTTGGCAGTTAGAACTGCAACCGCATGCCAAGTTCGACCAGGCGGTTGTTGGCCTGTGTGCCGCCGCCGCCGCCCGGGCCACCGCCAAAACCGGTATTGGTCATCGTGGCCTGACCAAACAGCGGCGAACTGACCTGACCGATATATCCTGCCCGATTGTCGTGGTTGAGGACATTCGTAACCATCACGGAGACGATCAGGTTAAAGCGGTGCTCGGTGAGATCACTGCCGCCGAAGCCGCCGCGGCCGCCGCCGCCCATCGGTCCCATGCGCATCCCGCCGCCGCCGCCGGGACCCCGCCCGCCGCCAGGGCCGCCGAAGCCGCCGCCCGGCCGCCCGCCGCCCGGTTGCATGTTATTCCCATTGGCGTTGCGCGGCGGTCCGAAGCCGAACGTGCGGCTGACACGCATGTTAATCGAGAACATCCAGGGCTGGGTCAGATAATCGTACGGAACGAACGAGCCGGTCAGCGAAGGATTGGTGTTGAAGTAGCCGTAGGGCGTCGAGATCACGTCCGGTCCGGGCCCGGTAGCCACGGCGGGACGCGCATTGGTGTAAGTGTCGCCGAACAGGTCGCGGCCCAGCGTGATGTCATAGGGCGAGCCCGATTGCATCACCACGAACGGGCTGAGGCGGATCCGCTCCGGCGCCAGGTACGAGCCCACCAGGTTGATACGGTTGCGGTGTTGGAAGGAGCAGCGGCCCCAGTCCGCGCCGAAGTTGTAGGGATCGCTCGGCGTGCTCTCCAGGCAATTGGCGGTGCTGAAGGAGTAGTTGCCTTGCAGCGAGAGATTAGCCGTGGCCCGGGTGTTCACATTGAACATCAGCATGTTCTGCCGCATCAAGCCGCCCGATTCGTATTCGAACAGGTTGCCGGCGTTGCCGTAGGGCCGCAGGTTGCCGTAGTAGGGGTCGGGCGTGTTGATCGGGACTGTTTGCAGCAGGTGCAGGCCGCGCGTATTGGTGAACGTCACGCTCATGCTGGTGTTATGCGGCAGTTGCCGCTCCACGCCGATCGCGCTTTGCAGCATGGAATCCGCGCGCAGATGCGGATCCACCAGGTAGATGCTGTTGTTGCCAGCGCTGAGCGGAGTGCCGGCGGCAGCGGCCAGGGCCGCCCATCCGCCCGCCGGCACGGCGGACTGGAAGAACAGCGGATTCTGCACCGTGTAGTTGAGCTGGTAGGATCCGTTCAACATTAACTGGTTGAGGAAGACGCTGCTGTTCACGCGGTCGTAGAAAATGCCGAAGCCGCCGCGAATGACCGTTTTTCCCTGTCCGGTCTTCTTCGCGTCGGGCGACCAGGCGAAGCCCAGGCGAGGGGCGATATCGCGGTGATCATTCACCCAGTTCTGCCACTCGTAACGCAGGCCGAGGCTCAGAGTCAAATTCGACTTGATGCGCCAATCGTCATTCACCCACGGCGCGGCGTCCCAGATCGCCAGGCTGCCGTAGGGGTTGCCCGATTGCAACAGGAACTGCGAGGGCATGCCGCCCAGCGCCTGAACCTGCGCCGCGCTGTAGCCCATGCCCTGGAAAAGCAGCGTGCGGCCGTATTGCTGGGTGCTGCTGATCTGGCTGCAAAGCGTGGGATAAGTCGCGCACAGCGAAACCGTCATGGGATCGCCGTTGGGATCCGTCACCACCTGGTTATTCGACAGCAGGTTCGGAGCGATCTCGCCATTGAACCGGAACGTTCCGCCGAAGCCCGATTCCGATTCGCTGATGGTGCTGTTGCGGCGCGCCCGCACGCCCCAGCGGATGGTGTGCACGCCGTGGCTGTAGGTGCTGAGGTTCTGCAATTCGTAGTGATGATTGGTGCTGTAGTTGGTGCCCATATCGTTGCCGCCGGCCGTAAAGGAGCCGGAGACGCCGATCTGCGGCAGCAGGTTTGTACCGTTGTCTTGCGTGTGGTTGCTGGCGTACTGGAAGCGGGTTTCGTTGACCAGGTGGGAGTTCACGATCTGCGTGTCCGTCAGCATCAGGTTGAACTGGTTGCCGGTCTGGTTGTAGCCCAGGCTTGCGTAGGGCGTGGGCAGGCTGGTACCGGAAATGCCCCGGTTGTCATATTCGTTCCAGCCATATTCCATGCGCCCGGTCAGCGTATTGTTCTTGGAAACCTGGTAGTCGATGCGCGGGGCGATTGTGTTGCGGGTGTTCGGCGTCACCACCGCGGTCTGGATTGGCTGGGTAGCCAGCGACGTCGGGTTCAGATACACCGCGTTCACGAGCGAGTTGTCGTTGATCATGCGGCGGTTGAAGTCGATAAAGTACGACGTCTTATGGTTCAGCGGGCCTCCCACGTTGGCCATGATCATGCGCCGGGAGAAATCCGGCTTGGCCGGAACCCCGGGGGCCCCATTAAGTGCGGGCGCCCCAAAGGAGAACGGGTTGCGGGAATTGAAGGCGCTCTCGCTGTCGTTGTAGCCGATGCTGCCGCGGATCTTGTCCGCGCCGGGCTTGGTGAGAATCTCGATGCGGCCGAAACCGAGGCGGTCGAACTCCGGAGAGAAGGGGTTCGAGTTGATGCGGATCTCGCGAATGGATTCCTTGGGCGGAAGTTGGCCGCCGGTGAAGCCATCAATATAGATGGAACCGCCGTTAGGACCGGCGCCCGGGCCGGCAAGCGCCTGCAAGGCATCCGAGAGGTCGTCGGGATCGTCGGGGAGGGATTCCAGGTCTTCGCCCTTCAGCACGAGGGCAGAGACATTGGAGTCGGGGTCGACACTCACCATGGGGCCGGATTCACCGGCGACGGTGACTTCCTGCTTCTCCGCCACGATGCTGAGTTGGATGGGAACCTGCACGGTCCCCCCTGCGCTAACGGTGACAGCCTTGTCGACATTGGCAAAACCCGGATACGCAACGTGCACGGTGTACTGCCCGGGCGCCAGGCCGCTGAACGTATAAGTGCCGTCCGCCTGCGTTTGCGAGGTTCGCGGGCCGCCGTTGCCGTTCACAGAGACGGAAGCCGCCGGAATGACCGCGCCCGAATCGTCCGTCAGAACGCCTCGGAGCGTCCCGGTTCTTGGCTGCGCCACAGCGGCCGCCGTCATCAGTACGAAAAGCAAAACCCGATCCAATTTGAGCATGTTCCCTCTCACGCGATATACCGACCCCCCCTAACCGCCTCTTTGAATGTCGTTTGGCTGCTTACTGGCCTTCGCCGCCGCCACCGCCGCCGCCGCCCATATTCCACCCGCTCATCAGATCGCGCGTGGCTGTAGGTGCGGCCCGAAGCACGTCCTCAACGCCCGCCAGCAAAAAGGTGGCGGTGACCGTGCCCGGATCGCTGCCCACGGTGGTGGTGACCATAATGGCGTCTTTGGGCTTTAACTCGGCAAGCTGCAGAGCGGGCAGGCCGTCCAACATGGCGTTCAGATCGGCACGGCCGCCGCCCGCACCGCGTCCGCCAGACCTTCCCTGACCTTGACCAGCCCCCTGACCTTCACCCTGACCTCGACCCTGCCACTGCCCCTGGCCTTGGCCGCGTCCGAAACCGCCCCGGCCTTCGCCACGACCGCGCGCGAACCGCTGCGCCAACATCTGCGCCATCTCTTCAGGCAGTTTTTTCATGGTGGTATCGCCGGTAAGGCGGATCAGAAGAGGCTTTTTGGTGTCGAGATCCGTCACCTTCAATACGTGGGTGGCTGGATCGACGGAAACGATCTGAGCTGGAATCTGGCGAAATGTGCCGGCATAGACGACTTCAGCAGCGACGGCTCCCTCCGGCGTCCGGTTCCCCAGCACCTTGAGCTGATCGCCGATCTTCACCTCTGCCAGGCTGCTGGGCTTAGCATCCGATGCCGCCGCAGAATCCAAGGAGTAGCGGTGGAACGAGGTCTTTTCATTGGCCTGGACGGTGACCGTCCGCATCCCTACCTTGATCGTGATTGTGTGGGCAGCGGGGTCGACAGCCGAAACCAGACCGGTTGTGCCGCGCTTCTTCCAATCCTCCAATTCCTTGGCGGCTAACTGGCCGAGATCGGATTTGGTGCGGATGACCAGCGCGGTTGCGACCAGGGGATTCTGATCGGTAGATCCTCGGAAATAGACGACGACCTCATCGCCGGCGACAATATCGCCGACCGAGATTTTGGACCACTGCTTGGGATCGGTGACGCCCGGTTGGGCATGCAGAATTTGGGTTCGTTCCGTTGTGCTGAAGGTAAGGGAATCGCCCTTTTCCGTCTTGACCGTGACTTGCCCGGCTTGAGAATTGACGGCGGACACAGTGCCGGGCAAGTGGGTAGAGGGCTGCGTCTGAGCCACGGCCCCGACCGCGGCGGCTACGCCTAAGATAATAGCAGGAAACCACTTCATATCAATTTCCGGTCTAGAATTACGATCATCAATGGGGCGTCCTGCTGGCAGGGAAGGTTACAGGAGCGCGGTGGAATGTCACGGAAAAGCGGGACCCTGTTCAAACAAAAACAGGTCTGGGAGAGGGGCGGAGGAGGGAACGGGGAAAACGGAGGGGGGACCAAAATTCAACTGGGCTGCAGCGCAGGGTTCAACCGCGCGGCAGCCCAGCCACTGCGGGCAAAGCTTAGTAGAGCGAGCCGTCCTTCTTCGGTTCGGACTTCTTCTTCTTGCCTTTCTTTTTTGGGGTTTCCTGCTTCGGCTGGTCCTGCGCGAAGCAAACACCAACCGTGCCCGCCAGGAAGGACAGGCCAAGCATCAGCGTCATCAGTTTCTTCATTGCGATTCTCCTTTGAGGATCCGACGATCTTGTTTCGTCTGGGCCTATCATAGCGGACAGCACATGAAACGTCCCTTAAATGGTAATTAAAATCGTTTCATGTGAGCATCACTTCCAAATCGGAAATTTGATATGTGAATCACCGCTTTTGGAATCAGAGGATTAGACAGTTTTAGCCGAAACGGGGGACGGGGGGCCGCGGGCGCCGGCTGGTAAGGTTAAACCGGCATGAGGAAGCAGGATCTTGCGAAACGAATGGCCCGGGCCGCGGGGGTGAGTCAGGCGGAAGCGGCGGACCGCCTGGACGAGGTGGTGCGGCAAATCCTGCAAAGCCTGCGCCAGGGCCGCCCGGCGGTGCTGCCGGGACTGGGGCTATTTACGCGCGGGCCCGACGGAAGGCTGGCGTTCGAGCGCGAAAGGAACCAAGGCGGCCCGCCGCGGCCAGGGGAGGGAAAGGGGCGTGGTTAAGGGGGCGGCCGAGCAGGTAGCGCAAGCAGTGATTCGCGGACTGGCGGCCGGCAAAGCTGTGGAGATCGACGGACTGGGAGTCTTCTACCCGGATTCCGACTATTTCTTCCGCTTCGAGCCGCGGCGCCTGCCGCGCGTGTTCGTGGCCTACGTGGAAGAGGACCGGCCGCGCGCCGCCCGCCTCTTTGACGCGCTGGACGCTGCCGGTTTCGCGCCGTGGATGGACGTGCGCAAGCTGCTTCCGGGACAGAACTGGCCCCGAGCCATCGAGGGCGCTATCGAGGCTTCGGATTACTTCGTGGCGTGCTTCTCGGAGAACTCGGTTTCGAAAAAGGGAGGCTTTCAGGCCGAAATCCGCTACGCGCTGGATTGCGCGCGGCAGGTGCCGCTGGATGAGATTTTCATCGTGCCGATCCGGCTCGACGATTGCCGCGTTCCACGCGCTATTCAGCGCGAGTATCAATATGTAGACCTGTTTCCGGATTGGACGCGGGGACTGAAGCGGCTGCTGGAGATTCTGCGCAAGGAACGGCGAGGAACGTCTCAATGTGTTGATGCGGGGCACGCGGAGGTCGCACGGAGATAACAGGAGCATTGGTTCGCGAGGGCCCGGCAGTCTCTGCATCTCCGCGTTGCCGAGCGAACGGTGAAAATGAGAATTTACGCGATTCCAGTCTGTTACTCTGAAATCGAGGAACAAGACAATGGAGCCGTTCCGTTTTCATGTGTTCGTCTGCGACCAGCAGAAGCCGGAAGGCGTGCCTTGCTGCGCGCGGAATGGGTCGGGGCAGGTCCTGGAAGCGCTGCGGCGCGAGATCCACGGGCGCGGGCTGGATGACGAGGTGCAGGTGACCACCTGCGGCTCGCTGGGGCTGTGCGAGCACGGGCCGAACCTGGTGGTGTATCCGGAAGGCACGTGGTACTCCGGCGTAACGCCGGCGGATGTGGCGGAACTGGTGGAATCGCATTTCCGGAACGGTGTGCCGGTGGCGCGGCTGGCGCGGACGGATATGGCGGCGGTGCGGGCGGAGGTGGTTTGCAACCGGGACCGCATGCTGGCCGCGCGGCGGGCACGCGAGGTCTCGGGCGCGCTGCCGGACGATCTGCAGGAACGGATCCGCGGATTCCAGGAGAGCCGGGCGATTCTGACGGCGCTCGAACTGGATGTGTTTACGGCAGTGGGCGAGGGCGGGAGCGCGGAGACGGTGGCGGCAAAACTGGGAACGCACGTTCGCGCCACGGAAATGCTGCTGAACGCGCTGGCTTCCATGGGATTGCTGGCGAAGCAGGACGGCTCGTTCCGGAATGCGCCCGCGGCGGCGCGGTGGTTCCGGGAGGGATCGCCGGAGAATGCGCGGCCGGGTCTGCTGCACACCGCGCACTTGTGGCCGCGCTGGTCCACCCTGACGGAATGCGTGCGCCGGGGAACGGCGATGCCCACACCGGAAAGCGGCGGCGAGGATTGGACGGAAGCGTTCATCGCCGCCATGCATCGCAATGCGTCGGAGCGCGCGCCGCAGGTGGTGCGGGCGGTGGGTGCGGAGAAGGTGCGACGCATGCTGGACGTGGGCGGAGGGTCCGGCGCCTATTCGATCGCGTTCGCGCAGGCCAACCCGGGGCTGCACTCCGAAATTCTGGATCTGGCGGCGGTGGTGCCGATCGCCGAGCGGCATATCCGGGCGGCGGGCTTAGACGGACGGGTATCCCTGCGGGTAGGCGATCTGCGGTCGGACAGGTTGGGCGAGGGCTACGACCTGGTCTTCATTTCCGCCATCTGCCACATGCTGGGACCGGAAGAGAATGTGGACCTGCTGCGGCGCGCACATGCCGCGCTGGCGCCGGGCGGGCGGATTGCGATTCAGGATTTCATTCTGGAACCGGATAAGACTGCTCCAAAGTGGGGCGCGCTGTTCGCGCTGAACATGCTGGTGGGAACGCCGGCCGGAAGCAGCTACAGCAAGCCGGAATACGCCGATTGGATGGCCGGCGCGGGCTTTGCCGAGATCCGCCATGTGCGCCTGCCTGGTCCGGCCAGCCTCATGATTGCCTCGCGGCCATGATGCCGCGGTTGCAATTCGGCCTGGCGGTGGCCGTTGCGGCAGTCGCCGTCACAGCCACGAATCGCCCGGGGCCGGTTGCAATCGATTATCCCGAAGAGGGGTCGATTTTTCCGCCCGGAATCACGCCGCCGACGTTCCTGTGGCGGGACGGCGCCCGCGGAGTGACGGCGTGGAAAGTCGACATCTCATTCCGCGACGGCGCGGCGCCGATTCACACCGTCTCGAAAGGAGAGCGGCTGCGCATCGGCCGGACGGACCCGGATTGCGTGGCGGATACCAACGAGCCGCCGCGGCTCACACCGCAATTGGCGGCGGCGCATACGTGGGTCCCGGACCGGGCGGTGTGGGAGACGATCCAGAAACACTCGATCGAGAGCGACGCGACCGTAACGATTTCCGGCATAGCGGGAGGAGTGGCGGCGGCGCGGGGAAGCATGCGTTTCCGGACGTCGGGGGACCCAGTGGGCGCGCCGATCTTCTACCGGGACGTGCCGCTGATGCCTTCCGAAGTGGAGCGCGGAGTGATCAAGCCGCTGGCGGCGAGCGCGGTGCCGCTGGTGGCGTGGCGTTTGCGGAGCATCTCGGAGCCGGCGAGCCGGACGGTGATGGAGAACCTGCCGGTCTGCGCCAACTGCCATTCGTTTTCCGCGGACGGCAAAACGATGGGGATGGATCTGGATGGGCTCCAGAGCAATCGCGGCCTGTACATTCTGGCGCCGGTGGCGCCGGAAATCGCGGTGCGCAAGCAGGACGTGGTGCAATGGAGCACGAAGCAGGGGCCGTTGAAGGGAAGCGTGCGGGTGGGATTCCTATCCACGGTGTCGCCGGACGGGCGATACGTGGTGACGACCGTCAATCCGCTGCAGGCGGGCGGGGCGCGCGAAGCGCCGAGCAATTATTACGTCGCCAATTTCAAGGATTACCGCTTCCTGCAGGTGTTCTATCCGACGCGTGGGATTCTCGCCTGGTACAGCAGGGCTACGGGCGTGCTGCAGCCGCCGCCCGGGGCGGACGATCCACGGTTTGTGCAGATGGGCGCGGTGTGGAGTCCCGATGGCCGATACCTGGTGTTTGCGAGAGCCGAGGCCCGCGAGCCTAACCCGCCGGGGATACCGCTGGCGCAGTTTGCCAACGATCCGAACGAACTGCCCGTACGTTACGACCTGTATCGGATTCCGTTCCGGGATGGCAAGGGCGGGCAGGCGGAGCCGCTGCGCGGCGCCTCATTCAACGGGATGAGTAATTCGTTCCCGCGGGTCTCGCCGGAC
>DATJMP010000358.1:0-2044 GCA_035508655.1 Bryobacteraceae bacterium | reverse complement strand
CGAGGAGAACAAGAACAAGCCGGCCGATTCCGAGTCTGGCGGCCGAGGCGGTCGAGGGCGTGGCGGAATGGGTCCGGCCACCGCGACAGCCAAGCCCGATATGCCGGCTGAAGGCGTCGAGGGGGCCGCAGAAGGCGGTGCGGCTGCAGACGGCGGCGCGGCTCCGCCTGCTATGGGAATGGGAATGATGGGCGGCATGGGCGGTTTTGGCGGAATGGGTGGCGGCCGCGGTGGTCGTGGCGGCGCGGCTCCGGAAGTGAAGTACGAAGCCACGGCGTGGGGCCGGTACATCAAGGTGCTGCTGAGCGCCAGCGAGTTTGTGTTTATCAATTAGGGGACTGGAGACATGCTCGATCATCGAAAAAGAATTCCTTTAACGCGCAGAGAGGCGTTGTGCCGGGTCGGGAACGGGTTCGGCATGATGGCGTTCGCCAGCATGCTGGGCCAATCGCTCGCCAAAGCCGCGGCGGTAGTCACTCCGGACGGCAGTGTCGGGGTCGCAAGGCTCGATTACCCGCAGCGCGTGAAGCGCGTCATTTTCCTTTTCATGAACGGCGGATGCTCGCACGTCGACAGCTTCGATCCCAAGCCGGCGCTCGAAAAATACGACGGCCAGCCGCTTCCCGGCGGCCACATCAATACCGAGCGGCGCACCGGGGAGTTGATGAAATCGCCCTTCAAGTTCAAGAAGTACGGCCAGTGCGGCATGGACGTCAGCGAACTGTGGCCTCACCTGGGCGAGGTTGCCGATGATATTTGCTGGGTCCGCTCGGTCTATACCGATATTCCCAATCACGAGCCGTCCTGTCTGATGCTGAATACCGGCGCGAATCAGGCCGGCCGTCCGTCGATGGGCGCGTGGCTCACCTATGGGCTCGGCACCGAGAATCAGAATCTCCCCGGCTATGTCGTACTCTGCCCCAACGTTCCCACCACGGTGGGGCCGCCGCTGTGGAGCAACGGCTTCCTGCCGGCGATCAATCAGGGAACGTACATCTCGAATCGCGTGCAGACCGCTGACGATGCCGCCGACGGCGAAATGCCGGCCGCAATGCCTGACGACATGCCGCAGAAGGATAAAAACGGCAAGGAGATTCCGAAGAAGGTCACCATCGAAAAGCAGTTCGACCCCAAGAAGCTGGTGAGCTACGTCAACAATCCCAAGTTTTCACTGGTCGAACAGCGGCGCGAACTGGACTTACTCCAGCAATTGGAGAAAATGCGCGAGACGCAAACCGGCACGGACCCGCAGGTGGAAGCGGTCCTGAAGTCGATGGAAATAGCCTATCGCATGCAGACAGAGGCGCCGAATGTATTCGATGTCCGCAAGGAATCGCAGGCCACTCTGGATCTCTATGGCCCGGGTGCGGTGGCACGCGGCTGCCTGACGGCGGTGCGGTTAGCCGAAAAGGGCGTCCGCATGACGCAGGTTTATTATTCGCAGGGCGACCCCTGGGACGCGCACCAGGATATCTTCGCGCACAAGACCAATGCGAAGAATTCGGACCAGCCGTTCGCCGCGGTCGTGAAGGATCTGAAAAGCCGCGGCCTCTGGAAAGATACGCTGGTGGTGTGCGGGTCGGAGTTCGGACGCACTCCGGTGCGCGAAGTGGGCGGCGCGCGCGAAGGGGTGAAGCGCGGGCGCGATCATAATCCATTCGGGTTCACCATGTGGCTCGCGGGCGGCGCCGTGAAGGGCGGCACGATCTATGGCGCCACCGACGAGTTCGGATTTAAAGCCGTGGAGAAGCCGGTGCACGTCCACGACATTCACGCGACGATTCTCTACCTGTTCGGAATCGATCATACTAAGTTGACTTATCGCTATAGCGGCCGGGATTTCCGCTTAACGGATGTTTCGGGTAATGTATTACACGACCTGATCGCCTAGTGCGAATGGTGGGGCGGACTCTCGGCCCGCCGCCGACCCCTGGCCGGCGTGCCGAAACGAGAAGCGCGGACGAGGGAGCCCTGCGGGGGCCAGGCGCCCGACCCACCACGTCTATATCTTTTGCACTTACCGTTGCATAATTCCCTAATCACA
>DATJMP010000357.1:0-11956 GCA_035508655.1 Bryobacteraceae bacterium | reverse complement strand
AGGAAGGCATTATGAAAGGCCTGCAACGAATATTGCGAGCCCTTCATCGCTTTGTAATCGTTTCGTAACTTCAGGATCTCGAGCTTACCGAGCGTATAGACGAGGTAAGTGGGGTCGGATGTGCCGCGCTTGGCTTCCTTTTCGGCAACCGGCCGCACCTGGTGGCCTTCCTTGACGAAGAACTCGACGGCCTGTTCCCGGGTCATTTTGCCGGTGTGCATCTGGATGCCGGCGATGTAGCGGGCGTCGCGAAGGAGCGCATCCTGCACCTGGCCGAGGCGAAGCTTGAGGTCGCCGTTCCCGTAGCCCTCATCCAGCATCATCTGTTCGCCGTAATGCGCCCATCCTTCCGCGTTGGAGCTGCAACCGATGAGCTTGCGCACCTTGGTGGGCGCGCTTTTGACCCAGAGAAACTGGACGTAATGGCCGGGGTAGACCTCGTGTACGGCGGTGCTGACGATGGTGCCCCGGTTGAAGCCTTCCATGTACTCCTCGATCTCGCGGGCGCTCCAGGTTTTCTCCGGCAGAGTGACGTTAAAGAAGGCTTCTTTGGCCACCTGTTCATACGGCCCCGGGGTGTCCATGGAGGCGGTAGTGAGGGCGCGCATGAAAGGCGGCGACTCCTCGACGATGGGTGGAACGGCGGACGGAATGGTGACGATGTGATGCGTTTCGATGAAGGACCGCGCGCCGCCGAGAACGTCGCGGAAAGAAGCGAGAAGACGGTCGGCGGGAGGATGGTCTTTTTCCAGATCCGCGAGGATCTGCTCGGGCGCGCGTTTGGGATCGATTTGCCGGGCGACTCGGGCGAGTTCGGCCTGGTTACGGCGGAGATCTTCATAGCCGATGGCCAGGAGGCGGTCGAGGGGAGTATCGACCATTTCGTCGTAGAGGAGCTTCTTGGCGTAGTTGTCGGCACCGATGCGGAAGTCGCCGTTCGAGCGAGGAAGGAGATCCGACTTCATCCAGGCTTCGTAGGAATGAAGCGCGGCAATCACGCTCTGGTTGACGGAGCGGAATTCGGCCGACAGCGCGGAGTCGGTGACCTTTTGAAATGCGGCGGGAACGTCGTGCTGGAAGAAACTGGTGTTTCCGGGCATCTGCTCCAGCGCGATTTCGGTGTAGATGCGGGGCGGGTTGGAGAGATTGGCGCGAGCCGAGTCGAGCAGGCGGGGGATGAGCTTTTCCCGGGCGATAAGGGAGCGGAGCCGCGCATCGGGCGGGGCGAAGCTACGGCTCATGATGACGAAGATGGCGTTGGTGGCGCCGGAGGAATAGACGTCCGGATTCTTCTGCCACATGCGGATGGATTCGAGCTCCAGGAGTTGGCTGCGGATTTGGGAGAGAACGAGCTCGCGGTCGGCGGCGACGGCGGGGGAAAGGCCACGGGCGTCGAAGCCTTGGACTTCGGCTTCGAACTGGTGCAGTGCGGCAATTTCGGACTGGATCTCGGCTTTGGATCCGGAGGGGAGCTGCGAATCGTACTGATGGAAGCCGGCGGACGTGGCCTGCACCGGATCGAAGCGGAAGACGGCTTCTTCGAAATAGCGGTCGGCGAGGCGTGAGAAGGCGGCATCGCGGGTCTGGGCGAAGCAGACGGCAGCCAGTAGAAGGGACGCGAGAAACCTCATAATCCAATTATGGCCCAGGCCGCCGAGCGAGCCTTTCGCCAACCTCGCGTGTCGAGCTGGTAGTGGACGCTCCCCGTCACTCCGTTACCGGTACACCGCTCCCTGACCGTCGCGGCGTACGCCCTGACGGGGAGCCGGGGGCGGGCTCAGCGGGCTGGGGTCTTTTCGAGCTGCTGCTTCACCCAGATGCGGCGGGAGTCGAGGGACAGGGATTTCGTGAACGCCTGGCGCGCTTCGGCGTCCTGGTTGTTCTTGCGCAGGGCGACACCCAGCCAGAGCCAGGCTTCGGCGCTGTTGGCATCGAGCGCGATGGCCTTGCGGAAATCGGCGATGGCGAGACCGGTGCCGCCGCCAAGCTGCGCCGGAAGGTAGAAGTTGCCGACTCCGTGAGCAGTCCAGGCGGCCGCGGAGGCAGGCGCCTTTTCAATTGCCTTGGTGAGGGCATCCTTGGCCTTGGGGCCGTAGCTGAGGCCGGTGAAGAGGTCCGTGATGGCCTGGCCGTAGAGGGTGCCGAGGATGCGGTAGGCGTCGGCCGAAGCGGGCTGAAGGGAGACGGCCTTTTCGGCGGCGGGAATGCCCTGCTCGGCGGCGGCGCGGGCGGCCTTGCGGTCGTGCAACTCGATATCGACTTCGGCGAGATAGGAGCAGGCGACGGCGAGACGGAGCTGCGCGGCCGGATCGCCCGGGGATTTGGCGGCGGCGGCAGCGGCGTCGGAAATCTGGCGGGAAAGCGCGGAGCGGTCCTGCTGGTCGCGCGCGAGCTCCAGTGGGGATTCGGCCAAAGCAGCGGTGACGAAGGCAGCCAGAACGAGTGCGAATTTCATGCTTCCTTCATTCTAAGGGGCGGTTCCGGCGCCTTCCGGACGGCGCATCACAACTCAGCGACCCGCCCCGGGTTTGGGGCGCCGGGCAGGCCAGGAGGCCTACCCCACTTACAACTCGGCGACCCGGCGCTCGATCAGCAGGAAATAGAGGGCAAGGGCGATGATCATCAGACCGGCCACGGACAAAACGAGGGGCGCGGTGAAGATGGGGACGAGCCAGCCGGTAACCAGGTTGCCGACGGGCATGCCTCCGCGGAAGGCGGTGTTGTAGACGCTCATCACGCGGCCGCGCATTTCGTTAGTGGTGATGAGCTGGACCAGGGAAATCACCATGGCGAATACGGCGATCATGGAGCCGCCAAACAGGAACAGCATCAGGTAGCTGATGACGAGCGAAGTGGAAAGGGCGAACCCGGAGATAGTGGCGCCGAGGCAGACCAGCATGAACAATGCCACGCGCCCCTTGTTGCGGACGTTGCCGAGCCCAGCCACGGCTAGCGCACCGACAATGGAGCCGAGACCGGAGACGGAGAGGAACATGGCATAGGTCTCCGATTCGCGATGGAAAATATCGCGCGCGAAGACGGGCAGGAAGGTGCGGGCGGGGACGGCCAGGAAGGTCATCAGAAACGCCAGCACGATCAGCATCGCCATGGCACCCTGCTTGCGGATGAAACGAAAACCCTGGCGCATGCTGGAGAGGATGGACTCGGAGGTGCGCTCAGGCAGGAAGCGGGTTTGCAGCATGCCCAGGACGATGATGGGGGCGAGGAAGGAAATGCCGTTGAGGCCGAAGCACCATGCCATGCCGAGACTGTGCAGCGCTATGCCGCCGAGCGCCGGTCCGATGGTCACCGCCACGTTGAACTGGATGGAGTTCAAGGCGATGGCATTGGGCATGTCCTCTTTATCGACCAGGGTGGGGATGAGTGCGGAATAGGCGGGACCGCCAAACGACTGGGCGCAGCCGACCAGGAACGAGAGGCTGAGAATCTCCCAGACCTTCACGATGTTCAGAACCACCAGCACGGTGAGGGTGAAGGCGGATGCCATCTGCACGTACTGGGATCCGAGGAGGGCGTAGCGGCGATCGACGCGGTCTGCGATTACGCCGCCAACCACGGAAAAGAGCATGACGGGAAGGCCGATGAGGGCCTGATCGAGGGCGAGGAGGAACTTGGAATTGGTGAGGGTATAGATCAGCCACGCCTGGGCGACGTTCTGCATCCAGGTGCCGATGGTGGAGGTGCAGGCACCGATCCACATCAAGCGGAAGTCGCGATATTGAAAGGCCTTGAAGACTCGGCGAATCACAAAAGATGGCGCCTGTAGCTGAAAGAGGATTTTAACAGTTTCAGAGGGGGAGGCGCGAAGAACGTGCCAGCAGGCCGAGCAATACCAGAGCGGCGAGGGAGATTCCGAGCGAAACGGGGAGAATGACGGGACGGAATTCCATGCGGACGCGATGCGAGCCGGCGGGAACCGGGACGCCGCGGAGGGCGATATCGACGCGGTGGATGGGGGCGGCGTGGCCGTCGATGGAGGTGCGCCAGCCGGGATACTCCGTTTCCGAAGCGACGAGGAGTGCGGGAGCGGCGGCGGCGACGGAGAGTTCGAGGGAATCGGGCTGGTATGAGACGACGGAGACGGAGTCTGGGGCGGATGGAAGCGCGACAGCGGGCCGGATGTATCCGGCCCCTACAGCGGTGTCTTCTGTGACGGCGGTGCGGCGGAGATCGATCGCGCCGCCGGCGATCAGGTTGTGGGCTTCGGCCAGGGAATGGACAAGGCGGAGATCCCGGACGAGGAAGAAGCGCGGCATCACGGTGAGATTTTCGAACAGCTCGTTGCCGGGCAGGCTGGTTATGTGGCGAAAACGCGGGAGGGCATTGAGGCGCGCGGCGGCTTGAGGACCGGCGATGATGTAGCGGGCGCCGAGGAGATCAAGAACCGGAGAATCCAAATGCTCGAGCGGGTAGTACCAGCCCCAGCGGAAGCCATCGTGTAGGAAGAGGCGGAGCTGGATCACGAATTCCGGCGCCAGGGGGCTGATGCCGTTGGCGGAAGGGACGCCGGTGATGGGACCGGCGATGGACCAGAAGGCACCGGCATCGACGGTGTCGACGCGCGAGGGGGGATTGGAGGCGTTGACGCGGGAGCGGACGCCATCGAGCAGTTCGCGGCTGCCGTCAAAGGCATCGCGCGTGACACCGGGATCCTGCTGGATGGAAATTACATTCATGGGGCGGCCGGAGCCGGTGAAAAAGAGATCGAGCGCGATGACGGCGGCAATGGCATAACGCAGAGCGGGGCGGAGTTGAAGGCTCTCCAGCCCGAGCGCGGCAAGGCCCGCGATGGCCAGAGTAAGAATGCAGTAGGTGTACTCGGGGTGGATGCCGATGCGGATTTTCTCGGGCAGCAGAGGATAGAACCAGCGCCAGGGGGCGGTGTGCTCTCCGAGCATCCAGAAGATGCTGAAAGTGGCGAGGAGGGCGAGCAGGGCGGTGGTGCGGGTGCGGCGCATTGCCAGCGCGTAGAGAGCGAGGGCGAGGCCCGCGAGGCTGCAATAGAGATACAGGAATGTGAGATCGCCGGGGCCGCGGAAGAGCGAGGTGTCGAATTGGTGGAAGTGATTCGGCAGGACGAGCGAGACGAGGCTCTGCGGGAAGAGGCCGCCGCCGAGACCAAGCCAGTCGGCACGGTATTTGGCGACGCTGTGGTTGGTGAGCTGGGCGGTGGGGATGAACTGGACGGAGGCGAGGAGGATACCGAGGAGACAGCCGGCGGCGGTGGAAAGAAGAAGCGAAAGGTTGATTCCGTGAGCGCGGGATTCGGTGCTTAGCGACCGGACCGCTCCCTTACGGTCGCGGCTCGGCACGGAGAGCAGGAGGGCAAGGACAGCCGTCGAGACGAAAACGGCGAGGGTGGGTTGAGGAAAGCCGCCGAGGATGGACAGGCCAAGAGCGAACGAGAGAACGGCCAGCCAGCGGCGGTTGAGTTTATCCGCCAGGTGGAGCACGGCGAGCCAGGCGAGCGGCATCCAGGCGACGGCCATCATGGCGCCGATGTGTTCGGCGCGGGAGGCGAAGAAACCGCCGGTTTGGAAAATGATGGCGCCGGCTAACGCGGATGCCTGGCCGGCGCCCAGCTTGCGAAAAAGATGGAAGGCGGAAATACCGGCGATCCATACCTGGAGAACGACGGCCCATTCCAGCAGCATGGGGAGTGCGTCGAGACTGGTGTGGGCGGCGATGAAGGCACTGAGCAGGACGAGCGGATGAAAGTAGCAGGCCTCGATATTGGCGAAGACGGGAAAGCCGCAATAGACGTACGGATTCCACAGAGGGAAATGGCCGGCACGAAGCTGGGCAGCAAGGAAGGTGATGGGCGGAAGCTGGACGCCGCGGAAATCCCACGGAAAAACATAACGGGAGCTGAAGAGCGGAAGGTGAAAGAAGAGGACGACGTCGGCGAGGAGGACCAGATAAATGTGAAATGGGAGCCGTTGGTGTTGCACGGGTGAAGTAACCAATTAAGCACGGGGAATGCGGGAAGGCAACCAGTGCGCCTGCGGCGCGAAAGCAAGCCAGGAGGACTAGCCTACGTCGCGGCCCGTGCGAATGATCCAGTTGCGAAACATGGCAGTGAAGCCGCGCGCCTCCTGGTCGAAGCGCAATTGTTCCAGGGTGAAGCGCATCTTGCGCGCCCAGTTGGGATATTGCCAGGTGGTACCGGGGAGGTTCTGCTGGGCCGGTTCCTTGGTGAGATCCTCCTGGTTGATGGCGAGCAACTGGGATGGCGTGAGGGCCAGAAATCCGACCACGGCGTTGTGCAGTTCGCCGGTCAGATCGGGATAGTCGGAGGCACGGCGCGGAAGATGGGGCGGCATGAGGCCGAGATCAAATAACATATCGAGCATTTTTTGTTTTTCCCGGGCCCGGGCGGCGAATTGCTCGCTACGGGAGTCGTCGTCGATGGTACCGGCAGCACGGCGGGATTCGATATCGACGCCGGTCCAAAAGCCCGCGAGCGTGGGGAGATCGTGGGTGGTGGAGGAGACGAGCGCCTGGGCCGGGTATTCATCGAAGCGGCGTAAACGGCCGTCTTCGTGTTTCTCGAAATAGAACAGGCGATAGCTCAGGATGCCGAAGCGAGCGAGAGTTTTGCGCACTTCGGGCTCGACCGTACCGAGATCTTCGCCGATGATGGCCACGCGGTTGCGGACGCTCTCCAGCGCCAGGATGCGGAGGAAATCCAGCGAGGTTTCGCAGACGTAGGCGCCGTCGCTGGCTTCCGAATGGTCGGGAATCCAGTAGAGGCGGAAGAGGCGCATGACGTGATCCATGCGCAGGGCTCCGCCATGGCGCGAGTTGCGGCGGATGGATTCGGCGAAGAGGCGATAGGCATCGTCGCGGTGGCGTTCGGAGTTGGGCGGCGGGAAGCCCCAATCCTGGCCCTTGGGGGCGAAATCGTCGGGCGGAGAGCCGACGCGGCAGCCCTGGACGAAGAACTCGCGGTGAGCCCAGAGGTCGGAGCCAAAGCGATCAGTGGCGAGGGCCAGATCGTGATAGAGGCCGATTGGCATGCGGCGATCGCGGGCGCGCTGCTGGGCACGGCGCAACTGCAAGTCGATCTGCCATTGCAGGTATTCATAAAACAGGACGGAGCGCCAATGCTTTTTGCGAAAGGCTGCGGCTTCGGCGGAAGACGGATCGCGGTAAGGCTCCGGCCATTGCGGCCACATCCAAAGGTCGGGATTGAGGCGATGCAGGTGCTCATCGAGGGCGCAGTAGGTAGCGAACAGCTCGAGGAGACTGCCCTCGCGCTCGCGAAAGGCCTCAAAATCGGCAACTCGCGGGCCGTCATGACGCCGGTCGCGAAGGAATTGGACAAAGGCCAATTTGAGCAGGCGGAGTTTGAGCGCGGCAACGCGCTCGTACTCGACGTAAGGCGCGGAGCGGAGCGCCGCGAGTTCGGCGGCCACGGCCGGCGAAGCGAAGGCCTCACGGGCGCGGCGGGAGCGGGCGAAATCCTCCACCGCTTCCACGTCCAGGTAGAGAAAATTCTGGTAATAGATGCAGTTGGGCAGATAAGGGCTGGTATTGAAAGGGCGGCGATTGTGTATGGCGTGGAGCGGATTGAGTCCGATGAAGCCGGCGTGCAACTCTTCGGCGGCCCAATCGATGGCCTGGAGCAGGTCGGTGAAATCGCCGCATCCCCAGTTGCGGTCGGAGCGGAGGCCATAGAGGCTGAAAACGATGCCGGCGGAGCGGCCGCCGCGGCCGAGATGCTCGGGCGTGTAGACGCGGGAAGGGGTGACGATGTAGCGGCAGGAGGCTTCGAGGCCGCCGGCGGCGGCCGTGACCTCGTGATAGCCGATGGGGATGGCGCCTTCGGGCCGTGGGAGGCGGGCGGAGCGGCGGATCCAGGTGCGGCCATCCATTTGGGTGGTGGCGATCTGGGGCAGATCCCAAAGACGGAATTCTTCGGCGGCAGTGCGGCCGTCTTCCAAACGGACGGTAATGGTGAGGGTTTCAGAGGTAAGATCGGCGGGCGCGGAAATCGAAATCTCGTAAATTTCCGACTCCTCGACCACGTTGACGTGGGGAATGAGCCGCTCCCACTGCCTGCGTTCGCGCCCTGCGAGATAGCGGGCGAGGCTTTCGGCGCTGGCGACATCGAACCCTTTGGCCTGGAGAATGGCGCGGCGCGCGGCGGCGGTGGTCTCGTGGTAGCGGCCCCAGATATCCCAATATCCGGGCTTGACCCCGCAGGCGTCGGCGGCCCGCTCGAGAAGGTCTTCGAGAGACAGAGATGGCATGAGGTGGGGAACGGGCATGACCCCGAGCGTGGGCCCGGTCTATTCATTCTAGCGGACGGCCGCGGGCCATGCGAGAATGAGGGTATGGATAAACCCCTGGCCAGCGGTCCCGCGGATCTGTTTGCGCGCATCGACGATGCGGCTGCGACGCAAGCAGCGGCGGCCGCCGCCGAGGGCATTGTTCTCACCACGCTCGACAAGGCCGTCAACTGGGCGCGCAAGAATTCGATTTGGCCGATGACGTTCGGGCTGGCCTGCTGCGCGATCGAGATGATGTCGATGAGCGCATCGAGGTTCGACATTGCGCGCTTCGGCGCGGAGGTTTTCCGGGGATCGCCGCGGCAATCGGACCTGATGATCATCGCAGGCCGGGTGTCGAACAAGATGGCGCCGGTGATCCGTCATCTGTACCAGCAGATGCCCGAGCCCAAATGGGCTATTTCCATGGGTGCCTGCGCAACCTCGACCGGCGTGTTCAACAATTACGCGCTGGTGCCGGTGAACCAGGTGATTCCGATTGACGTGTTCGTGCCGGGATGCCCGCCGCGGCCGGAGCAACTGATCTACGCGCTCATGATCCTGCAAGAGAAAATTCAGGGCCAGAGCGGGACCGTCAAGCAAGTTCTGAACGTGGCATAATCGGACTCGGTGAGAGTCCTAGGACTTTTGGCTTGCATCCTCTTCGTTTGGCCCGCTGCGGGCGCGAACTACACGACTTATTCCATTTTTGATTTTCAGCAACAGGCACCGCCCTATGGGAACGCGTACGACACGGCTCCGGGCTCCGTTTCCTCAATTGGCGGCGTGCTGCTGACCGACGGCGCCGGCAATGTGTACACGGGCGCCTCGCAGATCTGGAAGATTGCGCCGGACGGGACGATGACGCCGTTTGCCGGATTCGGCTCGGCGGTGCTGTACCCGGGCGACCGGACACCGGCGATTCTGGCCGGGCCGCTCTACTCAACCGCAGCCGCCATCGATGGCAGCGGCGACGTGTTCATCGCCGGTGAGGCCAACGGCACCACTCAGGCTTCCCTTTACCGCGTGACGCCGGACGGCCTGATCTCGCTATATATCAGCGTCCCGACCTCATGGCCGGGAATTTCGGGATTGAGCGTGGATGCGAACGGGAACGTGTACGTGTTGGTGGGCAGCCCGAAAACTACGACGACAGGGGAGCTGGTGAAGATTGCGCCCGATCTGACGATAACCACGATCGCACAGATTTCAGGTCTGGCGGGGTGGTTGTACGGTACGGCGATGGTGGGAGACAACGCGGGAAATCAATACGTCGCGGAATTTGCCGGTAACCAGGTGGTCAAGATCAATGGCAGCGGCGCGGTGAGCACGGTGGCGCAGGTGACCGGGCCGATGGGGATCGCGAGGGATCCGCAGGGAAATATCTATGTGTCGCAGCCGAACCTGGGGATGGTGGAGAAGATCGCGGCGAACGGCACGGTGACCCCGCTAGCGGGCAACGGCAGCGGGGTTTACAGCGGGGATGGCGGAACGGCCACGCAGGCGGGCCTGCTGCAACCGGTTGACGTGGCGGTAGACGCGTCCGGGAACGTATATATCGGCGACGGCGGGCGGCTGCGCAAAGTGGATGCAAGCGCGATCATCCATACCTTTGCCGGGTGCGGGTGCGGCGGAGACGATGTGCCGGCAACCTGGGCGAAGGTAGGGGGACCGCTGGGTGTGGCGACGGACCTGGCCGGCAACGTTTATTTTGCCGACCAAGGCGCCAACATGGTTCGGAAGATCGCGCCCTCCGGGGACATCACTACGGTTGCCGGGAACGGCGAAGCGGGATTCAGCGGGGATGGCGGACAGGCAACGCAGGCGCGGCTCTGGGCGCCGGCGGGACTGGCGCTGGACGCGTCCGGAAATTTGTACATCGCGGACGAGCAGAATAACCGCATCCGGAAAGTGACGGTGAACGGGCTGATCCAGACGGTGGCGGGCAGCGGCGTATCGGGATTCGGCGGCGACGGCGGGCAGGCGACGCAGGCGCTGCTGGGATCGCCGGATGGCGTGGCGGTGGATACGGCGGGCAACATTTATATCGCCGACACGGCGACGCACCGCATCCGCAAGGTGACACCAGACGGGACGATTCACACGATTGCGGGATCGGACCAGGCGGGACTGGCGGGCGATGGCGGACCTGCCTCGGCGGCGCTGCTGTACAACCCGAGGATGCTGGTGCTGGACAATGCGGGCGATCTGCTGTTCACGGACACAGCGGAAAACGTGGTGCGGATGATCACGCCTCTGGGGACGATCCAGCGGGTGGCCGGAACGGGCGTATCGGGCTATTCGGGGGATGGCGGGCCGGCAACCGCGGCAGAGTTGGGTGCGCCATGGGGGCTGGCGCTGGATGCGCAGGGCGATATTCTGATCGGCGATATGAGCGCGGGCGGGCGGATTCGGGCGGTGGGTCCGACGAAAATCATCAACACGCTGACGCCGGCGTTGGCGAAGGGGTTGGGAGTGGATTCATCGGGCAGGATCTGGTGGGGAAACGGCGGGAACACGAGCGGCGGAAACCTGCTGGTAGCGACGCAAAACGGGCTGCCATTCACCCCCGCACCGGTGATTTTCGACAGCGGCGTTACGGGCGCGGCGATGCCGGATACGGCGGCGGTGGCGCCGGGCGAGATTGTGAGCATCTTCGGCGATCACCTGGGACCGGCAACGGCTGCCAATGCGTCGGTGAGCGGAGGCAAGATCGGAACGATGCTGGCCGGCGTCCAGGTGTTTTTCAATAGCACACCAGCGCCGGTGTTGTACGCGAGTACGGGACAGATCAACGCGGTGGTACCGTTCGAAGTGGCGGGCGCGACCGCCGCGATCACGGTGCAGTACAACGGGGCGACGTCGAACGTGCAGACGCTGCAGGTGGCTCTCGCGGCACCGCAACTGTTCCTGGCGCCGCAGGGCACGTTGCAGACGGCGGCCGCGCTGAATGCGGACGGCTCGCTCAACACGGCCGTCAATCCGGCGGTGGCGGGGAGCATCGTGACCCTGTGGGGCACCGGCGCGGGCGCCATGAATCCAGCGCAGCAGGATGGGTTGATCACCACGACCGCCCTGGCCACACCTGCCCTGACGACCGGAGTTACGGCGGCGGCGCAACCTTGGCCGGTACCATACGCGGGTGCGGCGCCGGACATCGTGGCCGGCGGGATTCAGTTGAATGTGCAGCTTCCGCAAAATGTGCTGACCGGCTATTATTCACTGGAATTGCGATCGGGAAACGCGATTTCAGGACCGGCGATCGTGTTTACACAGGCGAAGCAGTAGACGCGCACGCAGTTCCGGAACCCGAAGATTCGGTTCTTTACGGAAGGAACCGCTCCCTTTGGTCGCGGCTCGGAACGGTGCCACGAGCACGAGCGGGCGTCTGGATTCAGGCGAAATACAAGGTCGCGCCGTCGAAGGTCAAACTGGGGCTGGCATTCCGACTGGCGGGGATGCCGGCACGGATGCCGGCGCTACGGGAACGGAGCCGCGAAAAGCGCGTTTCTAGGCGAGTTCCCGAGCGGGCATCACCGCCCTGACCGGCGTGGGGAACCAACTTTGAATTTGCGGCAGGGCCGCGAGCGCGGCGACGCGGCCGGCTTCAATCATCCTGGGGCCGCAGCCGAAGCCATTCCAATCGATATCGGAGACGTCGG
>DATJMP010000356.1:0-4823 GCA_035508655.1 Bryobacteraceae bacterium | reverse complement strand
ATGGCCGCGATTTCGGACCTGCCTTATGGCGGCATCATGCACTGCTTCACAGGCGATCCCGCGCAGGCGCGGCAGGCGCTCGACCTGGGATTTCACCTGGCCTTCGGCGGGGTGCTGACTTTCCCCAAAGCGGACGCGGTTCGGGAAGCGGCCCGTCTGACGCCCGCAGACCGTCTCTTGCTGGAAACGGATTGCCCGTACCTTGCCCCGGTCCCGCACCGCGGCAAACGCAATGAGCCCGCTTTTATGCTGGAGACCGCACGCCGCCTTGCCGCCATCCGGAGTTGCACGATCGAAGCCATCGCGGAAACCACCACCCGAAATTTCGACCGCCTTTGCCAGACCCCGGGCCGCGAGGGATAGGGCAAACGGTTAGGGCCAAACACGCATTCCGCTCCCCCCTCTGTTTGCTAAACTGGTTAACTCACATGAATTTAGGCAATCTCGGCCAGGCCCTTACCGCGAGAGAGATTTTCGACTTGATTCAGGACGATCTCGTCGAAGTCGAAAAGCGCATTACCGTCGAATCGGTTGCCTCCGTCGACGCCGTCACGGCGATCAGCCAGTATCTGCAATCGAGCGGCGGCAAACGCCTCCGGCCTGCGCTGCTGCTGATTGCTTCCAAACTGGCCGGCCGGACCACCCCCGCCGCGATTCATCTCGGAGCGGTGGTCGAAATGATCCACGCGGCCACGCTGGTTCATGACGACGTGATCGATGCCGCCGAAACGCGCCGCGGCCGCCCCTCCAGCAACGTGAAATGGGGAAATCACACTTGCGTGCTGGCCGGCGACTGGCTCTACATGCAGGCCTTTCAGATCGCGCTGCGCGAGCGCGATTTCCAGATTCTCGACCTGCTCATTTCGCTCACCCAGATGATGGTGGAAGGTGAATTGCTCCAACTGGAACGCATCGGCAGCATCGATATCAGCGAAGCCGATTGCATGGAGCTGGTGGACCGCAAGACCGCTTGCCTGTTTTCGGTCTGCGCGCGTCTCGGGGCCATCTGCGGCCGCGGTGATACCGCCGTGCAGGAAAAGCTCGGTGAATACGCCTGGAACCTCGGCATGGCGTTCCAACTGGTGGACGATGTACTCGACTTTACGGCCCGTGAAAAGACTCTCGGTAAACCGGTTGGCGGCGATCTGCGCGAGGGCAAAGTGACCCTCCCGCTGGTCTACGCCCTGGAATGCGCGTCTCCCGGCGAGCGGCGTCTGGTGGAAAACATTCTGGAGCGCCGCAGCTATCAGGAGACCCCGTTCGACCGCATCCTGGGACTGCTCGAAAAATACAATGCCATCGAGCGCGCCCGCGAGCGGGCCCTGGCCTTTACGGAAAAGGCCCGCCGGATCATGGCGGAATTTCCTGAATCCCCCTATCAACGGGCTCTGCTGGCGGTCACCGACCTCGTCACCGAGCGTGACCACTAGCCGGCTGCCCTTGGCAGAAGGCGGTTCGTATGGGAGCCGGAGACTTGCGGCTTGATTGCAGAGAGGTTCTCCGTGGGCACCGTGTGGGAAGAACTTCTGCCACGGGTTCCCAGGTAAGATTAGTGCCCGGCCCGCCGTTGAGCGGCGTTATACTACCAAGGCTGGTGACAGGTACAGCGTGGACTTTATCGGCTTCGATTCCGCCTATCTGGAGAAGCTGGCCGCCGGCGAAGCGGCTACCGAGGAACATTTCAGCCGCTATTTCGGCGAACTGATCTTCATTAAGCTGCGCGCTCGCCGTTTTGACGGGCACGTCATCGACGACATCCGCCAGGAAACCTTTCTCCGTGTTCTGCAGGCACTGCGCAATGGCAGCATTCGACAGCCGGAAGCCATCGGAGCCTTCGTCAACTCGGTCTGCAACAATGTGGTCCTCGAGTTCCAGCGCACCGGTTCCCGCACCGTGAACTTCGACCGCCCGCCCGAAACGCCCGACCGGAGCATCGATTCCGAACAGGATCTGATCGAAAGCGAGCGGCGGGCGCACGTCCGGAACATGCTGGCGCGGATGCCTGCCCGCAACCGGCGCCTGCTGACCGCCGTGTTCCTGGACGAACGGCCCCTCGAAGAGGTGTGCAACGAGTTCGGCGTAGACCGCAACTACCTCCGTGTGTTGCTCTTTCGCGCGCGCATGCAGCTCCGCCAGGCGGTTCGCAAAGGCGCTGGTCGGGCCGGCACATAGAGCACGAAAAGGAGGTGTCCGCCCGGGCACGAAACGGACGGACACCAGGGCTCGGGGCCGGGGGACCTCCGCTCCTCCGGCCCACGGGAAACGCTTTGTCCAAATGGTGCCGGCCCGCGCCGTTTCGTTTCACTCGCCGCACGAAAAATTCTGGAAGGAATCCGGGCGATAATCGTCCAATGGAGGTGAACGGGCAGACGGCCAACAGCCCGCGCCGCGTGACGATGGTGCTCGAAGGTTCAGACCGCGAACTCGTCGCCGCCTGCCAGCGCGGCGAAGCCGAAGCTTTTCGTGCGCTCTTCGAGCTCTACAAGGACAAGTTATTTTCCATTGCCTTTCGGTTCTCGGGCGACCGAAGCACGGCCATGGACATCGCGCAGGACGCTTTTCTCAAGCTGTTCTCGCGCATCGGCGAGTTTCGGGGCGAATCCAGCTTCGAGACTTGGGTTTACCGTGTGGTGGTCAATAGCTGCCTCGATTACCGCCGGCGCTCGCGGCGGCTGTTGCCGCTGGCGGATGCCTTCCTCGGCCGCCTGACCGAACCTCGCGACTGCCTCGCCGAATTGATGCGCTCGGAAATGGACGCGCGCGTGCGGGCGGCTGTGGACCACCTCCCGCCCGACCTGCGCATCGTGGTCGTGCTCCGCTACACCGAAGGGCTGTCCTATGACGACATCGCCGAAGTGCTTGGCTGCCCGCCCGGGACCGTTGCCTCCCGGCTCAACCGCGCGCACAAGCTTTTGGAGCGCCGCCTGTCCCACTTGGTCCGGAAAGGAAACACCCGTGTCTGACTGGCTGGAACTGGAACTGTCGGAGCGCCTCGCGCCGGTCCAGGCGCCTGACGAACTCTGGGATCGCGTGGTAAACGGCGCCGGCAAACGCGGCCGCCGCCTGCTGCCGTTCGCCGCCCCCATTGCCGCCGTGGTCATGCTGATCCTTGCCGGAGCCATCTGGTTCATGGCGCGCGGCCAACAGCCGTCCGCCGCCTTTCGCCAGTTCCCAACCTCCGCACACGCCGACGCCTGCCTGCTTTGCCACAATACGCTCTAGCATGGGCACAAGCCAGGCTCCCAGCGGCAATTGATGTTATCCTCCGAGTAAGGATCGGGATGCTTCGCTTACCGCTCATCGTGTTGGCTGCCGCAATTTTGCTGTCGGCGCAAATCGCGTGCGCGGCCGCCTGCGCTTCCGATCTGTGCGCCGGCCAATCCCGCCAGAGCGAAACCGCTCCACCGTGCCACCGCCATCACGGCCAATCCCAACCCCGAATGCCGGATCAGTGCCCTCACAGTCCGGTGCTGGCTGCCGCTGCGACTCCTCAGGCCTCCCACGGGACATACCACCCGCCAGTGGCCGTCGGGCTTTTGGCGATTGCGGAAACGCGTCCGTCCTGTGCCCCAGGCTCTGAAACCCTGTATTCCGCACTCTCGCCGCCCGGCATTCGAGGGCTTGCCGTAGTCGTTCTCCGGATCTGAGCTTCTCCGAAAATAAGCGGACATTTTGTGCCGTCGCCGCTGTATGCGGCAGCGGCCCGTTTGCTTCACTTTGAGGAGATGCAATGCGAAAGCGAGCCGAACTCGGGGCTTTGGCGCTCCTGGCGACTCTTTCTATGCGTCCTGCGGCCGCGCAGGACCAGCCGTCCGCGGGCCGCCAGCCGGGCCAGAAGAAACCGGCGATGAACATGGTGGACATGAATCCGGCAGCCATGTACCTCATGGATCTGGCTTCAGGGACCTCTCAAAATCCGGCCTCCTGGCCCATGCCGATGCTGATGACTCACGCCGGCAACTGGAACCTGATGTTCATGGGTCTGGCTTTTCTGTCCGATATCCAGCAGTCCGGTTCGCGCGGCGGCGACAAACTCTATTCCACCAACTGGTTCATGGCAACCGCCGAACACCGCATCGGCGAATCCGGCGCCTTCGAAGCCCAACTCATGCTCAGCCTCGAACCGGCCACTGTAACCGACCGCCGTTATCCCCTGCTCTTTCAAACCGGCGAAACCGCCTACGGCATTCCGCTCGTCGATGCCCAGCATCCGCACAATTTCATCATGGCGCTGGCCTTTCACTACGCCCGCCGAATCGCGCCTGGCACCACCTTCGACCTTTATGTCGCGCCGGTGGGTGATCCCGCCCTGGGCCCGGTCGCCTATCCCCACCGCGCTTCCGCCATGGAATTGCCTCAGGCTCCCATTTCCCACCACTGGCAGGACTCCACTCACATTTCCGACGACGTCGTCACCGCCGGTGTGCGCTACCGCCAATTCAAACTGGAGGCGAGCGGATTTCATGGCGCCGAGCCCGGAGAAAACCGGTGGATCATTCAGTCCGGACGCATCGATTCCTGGTCTTCGCGTCTCTGGTTCTTCCCATCCGCCAATTGGGCCGCACAGGTTTCGGCTGGCCGCCTCGCCCATCCGGAGGCGCTGGAGCCCGGCGACCAGATCCGCGTCACCGCATCCGCCGCGTACACCCGCCCCATGCGCGGATCAAGCTGGTCTTCCAGTCTGATTTGGGGCCGCATCCACAGCACCGCCACTCTCCGCAATCTGAACGCCTACCTCGCCGAGTCCGCCCTGCCCGTCACGCGGCGCAATTTCCTTACCGGCCGCGCCGAACTGGCAGCCAAGGACGATTTATTCGCCGATA
>DATJMP010000355.1:0-6327 GCA_035508655.1 Bryobacteraceae bacterium | reverse complement strand
GCCTGCCGCACCGCGGCCAGGCCGGTGAACTGCTGCGTGGTCTGCGCGTCCACCTGGCTGGCCCAGGCGGTTTGCAGAAGCTGGTTGCCCGCATCATTGGTCTCGGACGCCTTAGACTGGCTCTGACTTTCGCTGCTTTGCTCTTTTTCGCTCATGCGCTTCCTCAAATCTAATACCTCACGTTGCCGGTGGAAAAGCTCTTGGCGGGAGGCGCGATCAATTCCATCACGTTGCTCCCTTCGTTTAGCGAAATGATGGCCAGCAGGCCGAACAGGATGGTGGAGAACGTGACGGCTTCCACCGGCTCCTGAAACCGGTTCGCCGTAGCGCGCACCGAGATGCCCACCAGCAGCGCATCGCAGGCCACCTGCCGGAACGCGGACACCCAGCACTGGTTATTGTGAAAGCCCAGGTCGTCAAAGGTGCCGATGAGGATTGCGGTGGCCGCCTCGCTCGCCTGCAAAAACGGCCGCAGGGAGCAGCGGTTCTCGCTGAAATTCACCGGGCCGGGCGCGATGGCTCCAACGATGCTCGACACGCTCCCAAGTACCGTCTGGTATGCCTGCGAGGTGGAAACGCCGGTGTTGAGCGCCGCCAGCAGCGCCAGCACTTCCTCGGAAGTAGTGACGGCCACCGGCGATTCCACCGGGCTGCCGAAATTGAATATGAGGACGCTGCGCGCCAGGATCAGCTCCGCGCCCTGCGCTCCTCCGGTCGAAAAGTGGTTGCCGAGGATGGAGAACGCGCCCAGGCCGGCCACCGATAATGCCAGGCCCACGGGAATATCGACGATGTTTTCCTGGACTACGAGCGCCGGCGCGCCATGCGCATACAGGCTGGGCTTCTGGTAGAGTCCCGCCGCGGAGGACGCCGTGGTCCATGTGGAGGAGGCCGCACCCGGCGTATCGAGCGGCGTGACCATCACCAGCGCAATGCCGGCGCGGAAGCCGGAGATGGATTCGGTGCTGACACTGCTGTAGTCGCGCGTGTCCTGAATCTGGTTGCGGCTGATTTCTACCTGCGCGCCGTGCAGCACGAAAATTCCGGTGACCGGGTCAACCAGCGAAGCGCCGGTATTCAGGATGATGTTGTCGCGGATGAACACCAGGCTGACGTCCGGCAAGCAGATGCCGCCGTAGCCGAGCATGGTGCTTTGAGCGGTCGTGTATTGCGTGAGAGTCCGGCGCAGGCAACCGGCGATCTCGTTAGCCACAATCCACAGGCCGGTGATGGTAATCACCTCGTGCGTTTTGCTCAGGTCGAAAAAGCCGATAGGACCGATGCCGCACAGGCCCATATTGCGGATCCGGTTGTTCTCGATGTGAATGTCGGTGAGGCGGCCGTCCACCACCACGTTTACCGTTTCGTTCCCAAAGACGGCTGTACCGGGATAAAACACGTTGCCCTTGCCGCAAGGGTCCGGCGCGCCGCCCGATGGATTGGAACCGACGTAGCCGTTTACCTGGTTGCCGTTCCCGTCCATCAGCAGCAGCCCACCCAGGGTGATGCCGTTGCCGTTGCCGCTATCGACTTCGTTGTAGCGCACGTAAATGTCGCTCGAGATTCCGCCGATCTGAATGCCTCCCGGAGGCAGCGGCGCCACGGCTGCAGCAGCCGTGGCTGCGTTCGACGCCACGAAAACATTCGTATTGAAATCGTTGGAGACGATGGCCGGCAGGTCTGCCGTGCTGAACGGCCCGACCCAGTTGCGCGTGACGTGAATCTCGCGCCCGGAGACGAACACGGCTGCCGCCGAGGAGAGCACGTTCTGCACGGCGATGAGGCAGTCGTCGAGGCACACGTCTTGTGCCTGCTCCACCGAAACAGCCGGTTGGTTGGATCCCACCACGATCAAGTCGCTCATCGTCACGCCGGTCACGCCGCTGAGCGCGGCGCCGGCTTTCGTCTCCAATACCGCCGCGGCGCCGTTCAACTCGATGCCGATATCGCCGAGGGCCGCTTCCACTACGAAGGAACGCAAGTGGATGTCCTGGGAGCTGACAATCTGCAACACGGCGCCGGCGTTGGGCACTTTACCCGAGCCGAAACTGGGGGAAGCGATGCGCGTGCGATGGCCGCAGCCGTGGATCGAGACATTCGTACGTCCGGAAATCTTGACGGCTTCGAAATAGCGTCCCGCCAGGATGCAGACCTCGCCGCCTTCGGGAGGCAGGCTGTCAATGGCTGCCTGTATCGAGGTGAACTGGCCGAAGCTGGTGACGCCGTCGCCAACCTGGCGCGTGCAGCATCCGCGGATGGAGGTGATGGGATTGATGGTGGCGCGGCAGTCTTCGATCGATTGCGCCGTGCCTCCCGCGGCCCAGGTGATTTCGGCCAGCGGCACCCGATGGTAGACGATGCCTTCGGGCGGGCGGTGGTCGATCAGAGTCTGCGGGTTGGCGATGCCGGCCGCCCGCACCGGAAACACCCAGTAATCGCGCGGCCGGTACAGGCCGGGCCCATCGGCATCGAACTCGAGGAAGATGCCGTTTTCGAGCTGGTTCGGGCTGGCCTGCACGGGAAAGCCGGAGACCGGGTCGATGCCGTCCCACAGGCGGAAGAATACGTCGCCCGCGGCGCCCGGATAGCTGCCGAAAGCGGCAGGTCCGGTGAAAGTCAGGGTGTCGCCGTTGAGCGTGGCAGTGGCGCCGGTCACCACCTGCCAGTTGCCGCGCGCGGTATCCCACTGTTCGATCTCTACGTAGAACTGAGGCTGGTTGGCGGTGGTGATGGCGACCAGATTGGCACTGATGGTAATGGTGTTCGGGCCGGGATCGAAGGAACCGCGGCCCACCAGCCCGCCGTTTTCTCGCGACCACTTGAACATGCTTGCCGAGCCGGATGGCACATCGGCGATTTCGATGCGGTACAGGCGATGCTCCAGGCCGCTATAGCCGCCGCCCACCGGGATGGGGCAGTCCCCCGCAATCACGGTGACCGGCTGCAGCGAGACG
Source organism: Bryobacteraceae bacterium (assembly GCA_035508655.1). Lineage (GTDB taxonomy): Bacteria > Acidobacteriota > Terriglobia > Bryobacterales > Bryobacteraceae > DATGMB01. The sequence continues at coordinate 3,373 of DATJMP010000355.1, read as the reverse complement.
GTGAGCTTGCCCAGTCCGGAATCGTTGAACGTGAGGCTCTGGCAGGTCTGTCCCGCGGCCAGGCGCGCAAGGCGGAAGGCCATGCCGGTGTGCAGGCGCTCGGCGGTGTCGGGCCCGCCGAGGGCCGGTTCGATGAGCGCTTTGGGCATCTGGTAGCCGTTGATGCCTTCCTGCCAGAGTTCCAGCACCACCACGTCTTCGGTGCCCGCTGTGACGTTGGGTCCGCCGGTGTTGGGAACCACGGGCGGCTCGAGCCAGGTTGCCGTGCGATTGACCGAGTTGCCGTATTCGCCGAGTTGGACCAGCATGCCATCGGCCCAGATGTGGCCGGTATCCAGCGTGAGGGTGACGTTTCCAGCCGCATCGATGACGGCCTGGGTAACCTCGAAGCTGTTGGGTTCCGCGGCCGGGACGGCGGCAACCGGGCCCACCCAATCGCGCGCAGCGGCCTGCTGCCAATGATTGGCGATGCGCGTTTGCGCCAGCCCGTCGGCATCGATCAGCAGTTTGCCCTGCTGCGGCAGAATGCCGTTGAAGTTATCGCGCGAATGATACTGCCAACGTGAAAAATCGCCTCTCACCCCTGCCTCCGTATTCCGTCGTTAGGTCACCGGCACAATCACCGGCGTGATCCCCGCGGGCATGAATTCGCGGAACCGGATCTGCAGGTTCCGCCACTTGTGCGAGTTCAGCAAGAAACCGTAGGTGCCCATCTCGTCGCTGCCCGGGCCGTTCTGCAAAATGTGCGGGTCGCAATCGAGCTCCAGTTGCGCGTACGCCGCGGTCCCGAAAGTTTCGGCCGTGAATTCCAACGGCACGCCCGTAACGCAGCCGAAATTCTGCGGCAGGCGGTTCGCTTCCGGCGCGAACCAGCAGAAGCGCAGGCAGCCGGTCTGGTTATCCTGCACTTCGAGCGCGTGGCAAAAGATTCCGCCCGCGCCGTTTGCGGAGCGCGCGCGGGTATGCCCGAACACGGTGACGCCCTTGATGCACAGCACCGGTCCCCAGCCGTTGACCGGGTCAGCCGCGGAGCCGATGGCGAGGGCATCGCCGCCACCATCCACGATCGAATCCTGAATCTGCAACTGGTAGGCGGTCTCCATGCCAATGGGGCCGGAGATGGAGCGGTACAGCATGACTTTCGGGTCAGGCTGGAAGGCGTCGTACTCCAGATCGCTGGCGAAGCCGAAGCGGGCATCCAGGCCGAACGCCGGCCGCATCGCGGTGCGCGTACCGTTGAGCGCTTCCACCCCTCCGGGATCCAGCGTGCAGCGGGCGAATTCCAGGAGCGGCAGCGCCGCGCGCGTCACCAGCGGCTGTCCCGCGGGCAGTTCATCGCCGTTCAGGTAGATACCTTCGAACAGCACTTTGAGCGCGGCCACCTGTGCGTCCACCTGCGGCTGCGTCTGGCCGCCGCCCGCCACCACCGTCACCGGGCGAAAGGCAAGCGAGTGATTGCGCAATTTGACGAGCGGGCGGTTGTCCGTGGTGGACCGGATGAGCAGAGGAAACTGAAGCTGCAGGCTCGGAATCGGATCCGCCAGGTTGATTCCGGCCACCGCGCCGATATCCAGCGTGTGGGTCAGGCTATCGTCGATTTCGATGAGTACGGGGCCGGTGGCCAGGTTCAAATTGTCGAGTGCATGCTGCAAGCCCAGCGGGTCTTCGCGATACCGCACGGTAATGGTTTGGAAGGTACTCCCCAGGAAAGCGGCGGGTGCGGTGAGATTGACCCCGGGCTGCGCGCCCACGGGCCCGGGCGCGCCGTAAGTGTAAGTCACCAGCAGGGCGGATTCGATGGCCGCGGCTTCGGCGGGCGTCTCCACTCCGAAGACCGCGCGGCCGATGCGCGGGTCGATGACGATTTCGCGATTGCCCAGCGGCGGATCGAGAGGCGTCTCCCAGGCGCACAAGTTGGCGCCGCGGAAGGTCCAGGTGTCGGTGGGGAAGACCGCCTGCGGCAGGTGGAATTGCAACGCGAGATCGGTATCGGTGATGGGCGCCGGGGGCAGGGCGGCGGCATCGTAGGTGTTTACCGAGACGTAGCTCTGCGGCGCGCCGGCGACGCTGCCTTCGGTCAGCCGGGCCATGGGAATGGGGCCGGGCACCTGGTCAATGCTGGAGACCATCGGCGCATCCGGGCTGGGAGTGAGCTGCGAGAGATTGAACAGCTCGACCGGTTTGCCGGAGGGTTCCAGGTCGAAGCGCACGGCCTGGGCGGCGAGCGGCGCCGCCGCGCCGGTGGCCGTGGTCCCGCGATATACCGGCGCCGAGGGACCCACGGGGTACGCCACGAGACGCCATAGGAACACTGCCACATCCGGCAGATTGCGGCGCAGCGCGCCCGGGTCGAGCGGCTTGAAATCCGGAGTGTAGGCGAAGGGATCGAAGGGCGTGCCGATCAGGCTGAGCACCGCGGGGTCGCGAATGATGGCCGTGCCGCCGCGGGCGATGCCTTCCATCTGCGGAACGGTGGATTGGATGTCGGGCCGCTGGTGGTTGAGGTGCTGGTGCCAGGCCAGCGTGTCGCGCAATTCGAGGCAGAAGGAGGCCCATTCGGTGAGATCGTAGGCCAGCAGTTCGAGCGCGTGCAGCGTGCCCTTGCGCCTGCGTAGCGCGATGGTGTCGGCCACGTCGGCGCGCAGCGTCCAGGGGTCCCCGGAAAGCGGCGAAACGCCCAGGAGGTCGCCGATATAGGGAATTACCCAGGCATCGCAGGTCTCGATGAACAGATCGCGATAAAGCTCGCCGATGTTGTCGTAGAGCGCGCCCAGAACGCCCTCCACCACGGACAGATAGGCCTGCAACTGGCCGGGTGGGATCTGCTCGATATCCCGCTGCCGGTAGATTTCGGGCAGCCGCTGGTACAGCGGAACGCGCGGCGCGGCGGTCATGCGGCCCCCTGCACGGTGCTGGAAGACGGATTGAACTGTGCGCCATAGAGCGCCAGCACCTGGTTGGGCGCGCACGGCAGTTTTTCCACGCGAACAGGCGGGGAGGGGACTACCAGAGTGGAAGGATCGTCCGCCGCGCCGAGTTGATCGAAGGCGGTCACTTCCACCCAGGCCACCCCGGTGACGTTCTGCACTACGCCTTCGATGCGCGTGGCGTATTCGGGATCGCCTAGATCGCGCTCGTCGAGACTGAAGAGGCCGCCCGGCGGAGCGGCGCCGCCCGCCGGGATCACGCCGAGGGCTGTCTGGATGACAGCCGTCACGTCCGGCGCCTGGTAGCCGGGCGCGAGGCCGAAGGTGAGGTTCAGATACACGTAGAGCAGGCTGGCAGGTTCTACCTGCACCTGGAAGCGCGCCGGTCCGCGGGCGGTGTTGGCCAGACTCATGCTGGCCTGCACGCTGGCGGTGGCGTCGTCGCT
>DATJMP010000354.1:0-12262 GCA_035508655.1 Bryobacteraceae bacterium | reverse complement strand
TGACCACGCTGCACGAGAAGGCCATCTACCTGCACGAGAGCCGTCAGTTCCACGTGGAGAGGTTCGACTACGAGGGGCGCAAGGCGTATGTGAAACAGGTGGAGTGCGATTACTATACCGACGCCATCGACTATACGCAGGTGAAGACGCTCCAGGAATTCGAATCGGCGGAGATGGCCGGCGCGCGCCGGGCGCATGGAGACGTGCGCGTCAACCGGCAGATCGTCGGGTTCAAGAAGATCAAGTTTTACACCAACGAGAACGTGGGCGCGGGCAAGCTGTCGCTGCCCGAGCAGGAGATGCACACTACGGCGTTCTGGCTGCATTTTCCTTCGCCGTTCCTGGCTCGGCTCGACGGGTTCGCGCCGGCGGAGCGGGTGAGCGGAATCACGGGCCTGGGCAACGCCCTGCGCACCGTTGCGGCGCTGCTGCTGATGTGCGACCCGCACGATTTGGGAGTGGCGCTGAGCGAAGCGGTCCCCGGAGGCGCGGCGTTCGAGCCGGATTTATACCTGTATGACGCCTATCCCGGCGGGATCGGCCAGAGCGCGCCGCTGTTCCGGATGGCGGAACAACTGGTGCGGCAGACCGCGGAGCTGATCGCGAGCTGCGGATGCGAGGCGGGATGCCCCTCGTGCGTGGGTCCCGCCGGAGAAATCGGCGACCGCGGCAAAGAAGCCGCCGCGCGCATTTTAGAGGAATTGGCACGCGTATAGGCCTCAGTGCCGCCGCTCTCCTTTCGCGCTTCCCAACCGAGCCGCGACCGAAGGGAGCGGTACGGCTCGTTCCTTAAAGCCGCCAGAGGCCACAAGGCAAACCGATGAGTTATGCTGAGGTTCGAATGACTCGCAGAGCGGTGGTTTTTGGAGCAGCAGGGCAGCTCGGCGTGGAGCTGGTGCGGGAGCTGCGCGATCGCGGATTCGCGGCTACAGGATGGGATCGGGAGCAGGCGGATATCACCGATGCCGCGGCCGTGGAACGGGCGCTGGCACGGTACGATCCGCAGTTCGTTTTTAATGCAGCCGCATACAACCAGGTGGACGTGGCGGAAAAGGAACCGCAGGCGGCGCTGGCGGTCAATGCCCTCGCGGTGCGCAACCTGGCTTTAGCCTGCCGGCAGATGGACGCGCGGCTGATTCATTTTTCCACCGATTACGTATTCGACGGCACGGCCCGCCATCCTTATGCGGAGGATGATCCGCCGCACCCGCTGGGAGCATATGCGGTCTCGAAGCTGGCGGGCGAACTGTACGCGCAGGCGTACCTGGAGCGCGCGCTGGTGGTGCGGACGTCGGGCGTCTTCGGCCCGGGGGGCCTCAACACGGCGCGTGGGAATTTCGTCGAGCTGATGCTGCGCTTAGCGCGTGGGGGGCAGCCTATCCGGGTGGTGGAGGATCACGTGGCCTCTCCCACCTTCGCCCCTCTACTCGCCTCGCGCACCATCGACCTCGTGGAGCGCGGTCAGTCGGGCGTATTTCATATCGGCGGCGGTACGCCCATCTCCTGGTTCCGCTTCGCCGCGGCGATTTTCGAAGCCGCGGGACTGCAGCCACAACTCCACCCGACCAACGAGCGGGAATACCGGACCACCGCTCGCCGGCCGCGTTATTCGGCGCTATCCAACGCGAAAATGGAGCGGATCGGTTTGGAGCCGATGCCGCCGCTCAGAAAAGTCCTGGAACTCTACTTCGCCGCGCGCAAGACAACCGCCGCAACCGAGTAGGACACGGCTTCTGCGCTGTCCAACCGGTCAATGCGATTCCGACGGAATGGCGTAATACCCTTTGCGGGCCTGAACCTTGTAATCTTTATTTGACGTCTTGACGTCGAGCTTGCGGTAGCTGCCGTCCTTGACGTCGTTGGTCGGAGTGTAGCCGATGGCGTACTGGCTGCGCATCTCTTCCTGCAGCTCTTTGAAGATCTCGTCCAGGCTGTGCTTACGGTCCACCTTGTAGACGTGGCCGCCCGTGTCGTCCGATAGCTTATGCAGGGCGCCTTCTCCGCCGCCGCCGCCCAGCATGATCATCCCGTATCCGCCATACGCGCGCGGGTCGGAATAATCGATGCTGTAGATCACGGCATCGGCCTTCTGTGCCGCTTCCACTGCCTGGTTGATGCTCAGCCGGCTGCCCTCATCCACGCCATCCGTAATCACCACCAGCACCTTGCGGCCGACTTCTGTTTTCAGCTTCTCATTGGCGGCCAGATACACCGCGTCGTACAGCACGGTGCCGCGCGGACCTCCCGCAGTCGGGACCGGCCCCGGGCCAATGCCCCCCACCCCCGAGCTGACGTGCAGGTCGCGCATGCCATCCGTCAACAGGCGCGCGGAATTGGTGAAATCCTGAAGCAGTTCGGCTTCTTCGCCGAAGCTGATCAGGAACGCTTCATCCTTTTTACGCAGAACCTGGGCGAAGAATTGGGAGGCGGCGTCGCGTTCGATTTCGATCAGGTTGCGCTGGCTGGCGCTGACGTCGATGAGCAGGCCGATGGTCAGCGGAACGTCGGTTTCCCTGGTGAAATATTTAATGGTTTGCGGCTTGCCGTCCTCGAGGACATTGAAATCGCCCTTTTCCAGGTTCGGGATCAGCGCGCCACGCTTGTCCCGCACGGAAGCGAGGATGTTGACAATATCGACATTGACTTTGATGGTGGGTAGCGAGTCGTCATTCGCAGGCTTATTCTGAGCGGGCGCTTGCGCGAATAGAGCAGCGGCGCTAATGGCAAAGACAGTGAGGGTTCTCATCCCGGTACAATGGAGGTGACGTATCCCCCTCGGCGATTGTTTCACGATGCAAGAAGCCATCCAACACCTCCGCCAATCAGACCCCATCTTATCGGAGATCATTGACCGCGTCGGCGCGTACGCTATCCAATTCCGCGAGCCGAATTTCGAGACCCTGGCCAAATCCATTATCTATCAACAACTTAGCGGGCGAGTCGCGAACGTCATTTTCGGGCGGCTGGTGGCCGCCACCGGAGGGCGCATTACGCCGGAAAGCGTACTGAAGCTACGTCCGGTGCGGATGCGGTCATTGGGTCTTTCGACGCAGAAGACGGCCTACATCCGCGACCTGGCGCGGCATGCGCGGGACGGACACATCACCTTCGAAGAGATGCATGGCTGGCCGGACGACGCCGTGATCGAACGCCTGACGCAGGTGAAGGGCATCGGAGAGTGGACGGTGCACATGTTTCTGATTTTTGCTCTTCGCCGCACAGATGTCCTGCCGGTGGGCGACCTTGGAATCCGCAACGCCATCCGCAAGGCCTATTCGCTGGAGGAATTGCCCAAACCGGCGGACATCGAGCGCATAGCCCAGTGCTGGCGTCCGTACTGCACGGTGGCGAGTTGGTACCTTTGGCGAAGCCTGGAGCCAAACGCCAACTTGTGAAGTAAGCTGTGTGCTTTGCCCCTTTCGTTAAGGAATTTTAATTCGACGTTTGTGGTGAATCTCGACAGGAGTCCTATAATTAAATTCAGACCTCATGGTGTGTTTTCTCCCCATGAGGCGTGAAGGAGAGAGAGTCAATGCGCGCAATGAAATGGGTTCTTCCGACGGTTCTCCTCGGGGCGGGCTTTCTGGTCTGTACGATGTCCTCCTACGGTACGCCGACGTTCGCCAAGGAAACCAAGAAGGCCTGCAACTATTGCCACACGCAGGTGAAGCCGGCGGACAAGGATCTCATGAAGAAGAGCCTCACCGACGCCGGAAAGTATTTCCAGGAACACAAGAGCCTGGACGGTTACTCGGGCAAATAAAGATCACGCGGGCGTGGGGTCCGGCGCGGCCGCGTCCGGATGGCCGTGGAAATCCGGCGGACCCCCGGCCCATTGTATAGGCTCGCAACCTGCGCGTGCCCAAAAGAGGCAGAATAGGGAGATGAAACGGAGTGAGTTCATCGCCCAATTTGCAGGCGGCGGCTTCGCGCTTGCGGCAGCGCCCCAGTCTGAAGAAGGTCCTTTCCCCAAACCCGATGTCTTTGTCGAGCGAACGCAGGCCGGCAAGCCGCACGCCGGTAAGGTGCTCGCGGCCATCCAGCCGCACGCCGACGATCTGCCCATCTTCGCCGGCGGCCTCGTGTTCAAGCTCATCCACGAAGGCTACACCGGGTACATGATCCGCACCACCAACGACGACCACACCGGCCCCGGTACGGTTGCCGAAGGCGTGCTGGCGAACGAGCGCGACACCCAAGCCGTATCTAAAGCCTTCGGCCTTCAGAAGCTCTACGACTTGAACTACCGCAACCACATGCTGGACGCCGTCTCGCCCCTCGAATTGCGAGTGCGGCTGATCTTCATCTTCCGGCTGCTCAAAGTGGACACCGTGATCTGTTACGATCCCTGGAGCCACTACGAAGAGAATCCCGATCACTACTGCACCGCCAGCGCCGTCGAAGCGGCGTGCTGGATGGCGGGCGGAAGCAAGGATTACATCGAGCATTTCGACGCCGGGTTGAAACCGCACTCGGTGAAGGAGAAATATTACTTCGCGCGCGGGCCGCAGTATGTGAACCGGGTGGTGGATATCGGCGACTATATGGACCAGAAGATCTCGGTGAACCTGTTGAACACCGCGCAGGGGCCCTCCGGGAACACGGGCGCGCAACTGCGGCGACGGCTGTCGGAACAGGGCCTCCATCTGCCGCTGCTGGGCAACGACGACGACACGGCCAACCGCGCCTACACCCGCCAGTTCGTGCTCGAACGCGACGCGGATACCGGCAAGCGCTACGGGCTGCAATACGGGGAAGCCTACCACTACATCGGCCCGGAATCCGCCAAGGTGGAAGATTACGTCCGCCGCAACGCGGTGAAAGTCTAACAGGGGACCGGGGGCCAGGGGCCGGGGACCGGGCGCGGACGGCCCTTGCGCGATCGTGAGCATCGTGCGGTCCTTAGGGGTTCGTGAGAACCGCGCGAAAACCCCTCCAAGGCGTCATCCGCTACGCCCCGGTCCCCGGCCCCTGGCCCCCAACCCCCAGGCGTTCGCGGTAAAGTAACCCAAAGGAGGAGTCATGGAAAAATCGGGCAGCAGCCGGCGCAGTTTCCTGGGCTGGGCGAACGGATTGGTGGCAGCGAGCGGTCTGGCGGTGGGAAGTGAAGCGGCGCTCGCCAAGCCGAAAACCGAGGAAGGCGAAGACTACTACGACAAGCTGGGTGTCACCAAGATCATCAACGCGGCCGGGACGTATACCGCGCTGACCGCATCCATCATGCCGGCTTCGGTGCAGGCGGCGGTGGCCCGGGCGGCGAAATCGCCCGTGCGGCTGTCGCAGTTGCAGCAGAAGGCGGGAGAATACATCGCGCAGAAACTGCGCTGCGAAGCGGCGCTGGTGAGCGCGGGTGCGGCATCGGCGCTCACCCTGGGGACGGCGGCCTGCATCACCCACGCCAACCGGGCGGCGGCACGCGCGCTGCCCACGGATATGGCCGGACTGAAGAACGAGGTCATCGTGCAGAAGGCGCACCGCTATGGATACGACCACGCCCTGCGCAACTGCGGCATCACCTTCGTCGAAGTGGAGACGTTGGACGATTGCGAAAAGGCGTTCACCGACCGCACCGTGATGACGCACTTCTTCAACGCCGCGGAGGAAGGCAAGATCAGCCGCGAAGATTGGGTGCGGGTGGCGCACGCGCACGGCGTGCCTGCCATGAATGACGCCGCCGCCGACGTGCCGCCCATCTCCAATCTCTGGAATTACACCCAGATGGGCTTCGACCTGGTGATTTTCTCCGGCGGCAAGGGTCTCCGTGGACCGCAGAACGCCGGCCTGCTGCTGGGGAAGAAAGAGCTGATCGAGGCGGCGGCCATCAACAACTCGCCCAATGACGAGGCCGTGGGGCGCGGCATGAAGGTCGCCAAGGAACAGATTATCGGGATGGTGGCCGCCATCGACTGGTTCACGTCGCAGACCGACGAAGGTTTGGAGGCGGAATTCCATAAGAAGGCGGAGCGCGTTGCGGCAGAGCTGAAAGGCGTGCCGACCGTCGAATGCACCATCGCCAAACCGAATACGGCCGCGAATGCCGTGCCGCACCTGATCGTTCGCTATGACCAGCAGAAGATCAAGATGGCGCCGCGCGCCATATCGGCGGAGCTGCGGCGCGGAACGCCGAGCATCGAGCTGAATCCGGCCACGGGCAGCCGGCACAGCGCCGGACTCCCCTCGGACGAGAATTGCATCGTCGTCGGCGTGTGGATGCTGCAGGAAGGCGAGGATGCGATTGTGGGCAAGCGCCTCCGCGAGGTAATGAAACAGGCCTCGGCCTAGGGTCCCCTTCGTGGCCCAAACTGAGCCGCGACCGTAAGGGAGCGGTGGCTGTGCGGCCCCGACGCCGGACCGTCCGAAGTCGCCTCAATTCCCCTTGCCGTTCGGCATGCCCCACGAAACGGAGCCGCGACGGCAAGGGAGTGCGCATAGCCGCGCCCGGCTATCCGGCACCCGTAGCGCCGGCTTTCGGGCCGGCATCCCTGACCAGCCGGAATACCGTCCCGGTTTGACTTTCGGCCAAACCGAGCTGCGACCGTCAGCGAGTGGCAGCGACACGGTCCGGATGCCACACCATCTGGGATCTTCTCACTTCCCGCCGCCCGGCGGGAAATAGTAAAGCAGCATGCCTTTCCCCACCCGCTCGCCGTAAGGCACGCGCGCCGGCCACGGCACCACCTCCGGGCGTGAATTATAAAGCCCCAGCCGGCGGGTCTTCCAGAACGAAAGGCTTATCGCATTCCATCCCGGCGAAGGCGTGGCCGCATCCGATGGGGTGACCCGCGGGAAGCCCAGTTCGCGCTCGAGATCCCCCGGCAGGAGGCCGAAATCGAAAGGCGTAAAGGCGACCGAGGTCGCGTGCACCTCGCGCAGCCTGCTTGCGAGGCGTTTCAAGTCCTGTCCCCAGTCGAGATCCGAATCCACCAGCACGTTCTCCGGACGGCTGCCGGCCAGTTCGTTGCAATAGGCAAGATAATCCGGATGGCTGGCGATGGAAACGCCCGCGAACCACGCCAGCAGCCCCGCCAGAAGCCACCCTGCCCATCGGCGTGAAGCCGAAAGCTCGAGCAGGCGCATCCCGCCCGCCGCGGCCAGAAGCGACAACGCGAGGTAAATGGGCAGGACGTGCCGGACTCCGATATCGATCCGGCTGAAAAGCGCGGGCAGAAGGATTCCGGCGGCGAAAAAGATGGGCAGCCACCCGAGCGGCCTCCGCCACGCGGCCAAAATGCCTAAAGCCGCAAGCGCTAGAAAGGCCAGCGGCGTTTTCACGGCCAGAACTACCGGGAAGAAATAGTGAAACCCCACCTGGCTGCGCTGGCCCAGCAGGTAAGAGATGTGGCCGAACGCATTATGGTTCGCCACCATGTGGATGCCCTCGAGCAGTTCCGGCGCCGGGATGCGCGCAAACGAGAAGCGGTAGCCCGCCCACACCACCAGCGCCGATACCAGCATCGCAAGCGGAAGCGTCCGCATGTGCCGGCGCAGCACGGGCGCGCCCCGCGAGGGGCTGCCGCGCAGGAAAAAATACCCGGCCAGGGCCAGCGCCGCGGTCACGGGAAAATAGATCAGGCAGGAGAATTTCGAAAGGACCGTCAGGCCGGTAGCCACGCCCAGAATCAGCGCGCGCGCGGCCGATGGTTGCCCGGTCCAGATTACCAGCGCCAGAAAAGCGGCCCCGAACGTTGCCGTCAGAGCCATATCCGTGGTGGCCAGGCCGGCGTGCGCCAGCACCGGCGGAAGAAAACTGAACAGGAAGACGGCCGCCACGGCCGTTGGCGGATCGAACCATCGCTTTCCCGACCACCAGACCACGGCGCAGGCCAGCCAGAAAAAGGGGAGAATGCAGAGCCGCGCCGCGGCCAGCAGAAGACCGTAGCGATGCCCCTGGAAGAGGATCGCCAGGCCGGGCGTCCACATGTGGTTGGGATCGGGCACGTTGGTGCCCACCCAGTGCGCTCCCAGCAGATGCGGGCCGAGCGCCGCGGCCACGGGAGCCAGGGGCGGCTGCTCGGCATCGTGATACGTATGGAGATCGAGCCATTCCGTGCCGTAGGCAATCAGGAATGGCTCATCTACCGTGTGACTGAAAACGGCGTAGGTCGCGATGATGCGCACCGAGGCCACCAGCACCAGGGCGACCGCGATCACCGGAGCGCGGCGCTTGAGCAACCTCATCACGCGCGCTGCCATGAAAACCTACACCACCACCATTTTGCCGACCCCATCGGCGTAGTGTTCCACCAGGGAAAAGGCTTCCGCAATTTCGGACAAGGGACGCCGGTGCGTGATGAGCGGAGCGAACCACGAGGCTTTTTCAACCAGCAGGTCGCGGGCGGCTTCGGTTTCATGATTGGAGCGGCGAACGTTGAAAATGGCCAGCTCCTTGCGCCGCATGTGGGAGACGTCGACCGGGACGTACGAGGCGGAATGGATGCCGGTGATGACCACGCGGCCGCCGTTGCGCGCGGCGCGGATCGCCCAATTCGTGGTGCCCTCCAGAGGATCGACGCGTAATTCGGGCGGCCCGGCGGAGGCTTGCGAGCCCGCGGCCGGCTTGGTCGCGCAATCGATGGCGCAATCGACGCCGCGGCCGCCCGTGGCCGCGAGCAGTTCGCGGACACAATCCGCCTGGCTGGGATCGAACGTCTCGGTCGCTCCAAAATGGCGTGCAAACTCGCGGCGGTGCGCCAAGGGTTCGATGGCCCAGATGCGGCCCGCGCCCGCGACTTTCAGGCTGGCAATGGTCAGCAGCCCGATCGGGCCGGCGCCCCAAACAGCCACCGTCTCGCCGATGGAAATAGCGGCGAACTGAAGCGAATGCATCGCGACGGCCAGCGGCTCGGCCATGGCGGCCAATTCCAGCGTAAGGCCGGCAGGAATCGGCAGCACGTTTTCCGCGGGCAGGTTGACAAGTTCGCGGAAGAAGCCGGGAATGCCGGGGTTGCTCAGAAACCGCAGGTTGGCACAGATGTTGTGGCGGCCGGCGCGGCAGTATTCGCAGTGGTAGCAGTAGACCGCGGGCTCCAGCGCGGCGCGGTCGCCGGGCGCCCAACCCGTGACGCCGGCGCCCGTCTTGACCACCGTGCCGGCGGGCTCATGGCCCAGCACCATGGGATAGAGACACGGCGTGTCGCCTATGGCGCCTTCGGAATAGGAATGGACGTCGGAGCCGCAGACGCCCACGGCGCCAACGCGCACCTGAATCTCACCAGGACCGGGAGGATCGATGGGGCGGTCGGCAAGGCAGAACCGGCGATTGGAAACGAGTTCGGCAATCAGCATAGAAATTCGGACGGCCTGACGAAAATCTCCCGCCCACATTGATAACATAACAGGTAGCATGCTCAATTACCGCGAGTTCCAGGCCGGGCCCGATCCATTCGGCCGCATGTTTCAGGTCTATTTCAAATGGCTGCAGACCGCTATTTCCATCCGTCATGCGGATACGGTGGACGTGAAATTCGTACTGGTGGACGAAACCGGCGGGACGACCGAAAAGACCATCGCCCTGCAGCATGCGGACTTGCGGCGCTTGAGCAGCGAAACGGGCCGGAAGCTCGACGATCCGTGGTGCGCGCGCATGGCGGATCTCCATCTCCAGTACCTGGTTTCCACGGGTGAAGACATGGAAAAGAACTTGGTCACCGTGAGTTACCCGGACCTGCAGCGATACGCGGCGGAACTGAAGCGCGAAGAGGACGAGGCGGTGCGCAAGCACTAGTGCGCTGACGGCGCGGTTTGTTTCCTCTCAAGGACCGCTCCGATCAGAGCCGCGACTGCAAGGAGCGGTCTGCTGCATAAGAAACGAAATCATGCGCTTGAGGACCTGGCTGCCGAGGTTCGTTTCCTCTCAAGGGCCGCTCCGATCAGAGCCGCGACTGCAAGGAGCGGTCTGCTGCATACGAAACGAAATCATGCGCTTGAGGACCTGGCTGCCCCGGTCTGACGCGCATTCCTCCCCGTTACAATGAAGTATCGGCCTTCGGCGCTCCGCCGGCGGCTGATAGCTGGCCATGAAACGCTTCCTGTGGAACGCGATTGGGTTGGCGGCCGCCGCGCTCTGCGTCTACATCGCGTACCTTTCGATGCGCATTCAGCAGCAGTCCCAGCGGGACGAAGCGCACCAGGCGGACGTCATCCTGGTGCTGGGAGCGGCCGAATACCGCGGCCGCCCGTCGCCGGTGCTGCGGGCGCGGCTGGACCACGCGCTGGATCTGTACCGCCGCGGCCTCGCGCCGCGCGTGATGACTACGGGCGGCGCGGGCGGCGATCCGGTTTTCACCGAAGGCGGGGTGGGACGCTCGTATCTGATCGGCCATGGCGTGCCGTCGGAGGCGATCACCGTTGAAACCGAAAGCGAAAGCACGCTGGAATCGCTCGCGATGGCCAGCGAGATCATGCAGCGGATGGGGCTGCATTCGGTCATCGTGGTGAGCGACGGCTACCATATTTTCCGCGTCAAGCGGATGCTGCAAAGCCACGGCTTGAACGTCTACGGATCTCCGCGCCCGGAGCAGAAGCGCGATCCGATTCACCAGGAATGGAACTACGTGAAACAGGCCATCGGCTACGTGCTCTGGCGAGCGGGACTCGCCGTTTAGAAAATGTGGGGCAGGCGTTTCCGCCTGCCAACCCGCCGCCAATGCAGGGCCGCACATCCATGCGGGCCCGCTCCCCATGCCATCCGCCGCGCAAACGGTTACGATAAACGCATGCGATTCGCCCTTCCCGCCGCCGCGTTGGCTGTTTTCGCGGTGGGCGTCTATTGCCAGTCCAACCGCCCCGCCGATGCGCGCGGGCAGGCCACGTTTTTCGTGCACCGCTTATCCGACGACCACGCCGAAGGCATCACCCTGCTGGATATGAACGGCGACGGCCGGCCCGACCTGGTGAGTGGCTCGTATTGGTATGAGAATCCCGGCGCCGGCGGCGGCGAATGGAAGCGCCACCAATGGCGGACCGTGGATATCGTCGGCGAATTCGTCTCCGATTGCGGCGAATGGGTGGTGGACGTAAACCACGACGGCGCCCCCGATATCGTCACCGTCGGCTGGATGACCGACGGCCTCTGGTGGTACGAAAACCCCAAAAAGCCGGACGTGATCTGGCAGCGCCACCTGATTGCGCACACGATCGAGACCGAGGGGGGCTGGATGGCCGACCTCAACGGCGACGGCAAATCGGAGCTGGCTCTCGCGCACTACGGCCGCTCCGGCATCCTCTGGGTCGATTTCGCCGGATCCGAGCCCGTGGTGCACCACGCCGGCGGCCCGGCCGAGGACGGCCACGGCGTGGGCATCGCCGATATCGATGGCGACGGCAAGCCGGATCTGCTCACCGTACACGGCTGGTTCCGCAACATTGACGCCAATCACGACAAATGGGAATGGCGCCCCGAATGGGACCTGGGAGATGCCGGTTTTCCGATTCTCGGCTACGACGTAAATAACGACGGCAAGCTCGACCTGATCTACGGCCAGGGCCACAACTACGGCCTCTACTGGCTGGAACAAAAAGGCGACGCCGGGCACCGCCAGTGGGAGCGGCACACCATCGACACTTCCTTTTCGCAATCTCACGCGCTGGTCCTGGCGGATATCGATGGCGATGGCGAGCCCGAACTGATTACCGGCAAGCGCTACCGCGGCCACGACGGCAGCGACCCGGGCTCCTACGATCCGCTGGTGGTCTACTACTACAAGATCGATCGCCGCACCGGCCAGTTCACACGCTTCCCCATTTCCATGAACGGCACGGCGGGCGTAGGCACCGCGATCATTGTCGCCGATCTGGATGGCGACGGCGATCCGGACCTGGCCACCGCCGGCAAGACCGGCGTGCATTTCTTCGAGAACCTGCGCATCAATCACGTGCCGAAAGCGCAACGGGAGAAGGAGATCCTGCTCAACCACGCCACCTGGCCCTACCCCGGCGAAGGCGCCCCCGCCGAATGGCAGCGCGCCCCGAAAAAGAAGTAAGCGCGGGGTCCGTAGCGCAAGCTTTCAGCTTGCAATGCCGGCTTTCCAGCCGGCATCACCGATGCAAGGTATATCCTATCCACAAGCACGGAGCACAAACTGGCTATGACACGGCGGCGACTTCTCGGTACGGCATTCGGTCTTGCAGCAGGCCCCCTTCGCTTTCGCGCCAGGGCGGACGAGCCCATCGCCTACCGCGAGTACGCCCGCTGCCTGCCGGATTACCTTTCGTCCCTGGCGGCCGATGCCTATTCGCGCCGCAATGCCCGCATCGCAGAGCT
>DATJMP010000353.1:0-6775 GCA_035508655.1 Bryobacteraceae bacterium | reverse complement strand
GCCGTGGAGCGCGCCGTTCTCATGACGCAGAGCGACGCCATTCGCGCCGCGGACCTGGCGCTGCGCAGCGGCCGCGAAGGGCCGCCCCGCCTCGAGGAGATGAGCCTGGAGGATGTAGAAGCGCTGCTGATCAAGAAGGCTCTGGCGCGTTTCGACGGCAATGTGAGCCACGCGGCCAACGCCCTGGGCCTGAGCCGCAGCGCCCTCTACCGCCGTTTGCAGCGATACGGCCTATGACCCGAGCCGGCATTCCAACACCGAAAGCTGCCCGCGGTACAGGTCCAGGCAGGTAGTGGCATGCATCTCGCGGCTCATGTCTTGCCGGTGGAATTTCGCTCTTCTGTGAGGCAACCGCTCCCTCACGGTCGCGGCTCCATTCCGAGCCGCGACCGTAAAGGAGCGGTTCTTGAGCAGGGCCGAATCAGCCGGTCGATGTTGTGGATTACCCATGCGACCCGATGAAAAAGTCGCGCGCATCAGCCATGAGGGGCGAATTGTGCTGCTGGCGCTGGCGGCGGGCCTGCCGGGCTCGGCCGCGGCATTGTGGCTGATCTGGTCGGGCCGGTTTTCCGGGCGCGTCGAGTGGGCGGTGACGATCGTCGTTCTGGCGGTCTGGATCGGCTGCGTCGTGGCCGTTCGCGAGCGCGTGGTTTATTCCCTGCAAACCGTCTCCAACCTGCTCGGTGCGCTGCGCGAGGGCGATTTCTCCATTCGGGGCCGCGCGCCCCGTCCGGACGATGCGCTGGGCGAGGTGATGCGCGAAGTCAACCTCCTCGGCAGTACGCTGCACGAACAGCGGCTCGGCGCCGAAGAGGCCAGCCTGTTGGTGCGGACGGTGATGCGGGAAATCGAAGTGGCCGTCTTCGCCTTCGACGAGCACCGCCGGCTGCGCCTGGTCAACCGCGCCGGCGAGCGTCTGCTGGCTGCATCGGCCGAGAACCTGCTAGGCCAGACGGCGGCCGAACTCGAACTCGAAAACTGCCTGGACGGCGCGGCCCAGACCACCATGCAGAAGGCGTTTCCGGGCGGCGCCGGACGATGGGGAGTGAGGCGGACGCGCATCCGCGAGCGCGGCCTTCCGCTCGAGCTGATCGTGATTTCGGACTTGACCCAGGCATTGAGCGAGCAGGAATTACAGGCCTGGCAAAGGCTGGTGCGCGTGCTCGGACACGAGCTGAACAATTCGCTGGCGCCCATCAAATCCATCGCCGGAAGCCTGGCGAGCCTGCTCGGCCGCGAGCCGCTCGCCCCGGATTGGCGCGAAGACACGCTCCGCGGGCTGGAAGTGATCAGCGGCCGCGCGGACAGCCTGAGCCGGTTTATCGGGGCTTATGCGCGCCTGGCCAAGCTGCCGCGCCCGCAACTGCAGCCGCTCGACATCGATACCTGCATTCACCACGCCGTGAGCGTGGAGCGGCGTGTACCAATTGAGGTGGCCGGCGGACCCGCCGCTTTGGTGCGGGGCGACCCGGACCAGTTGGAGCAGGTGCTCATCAATCTGCTGCGCAACGCCGCCGATGCCACCCTGGCTGACGGAAAAGCGCCATCCGCCCCCGGAGTTCGGATAGGCTGGCGTCGGGACGGCACCATGCTGGAAATCTGGGTCGAGGATTCCGGCCCCGGCATTTCCAGCACCTCCAATCTTTTCGTGCCGTTTTTTACTACGAAGCCCGGGGGATCCGGCATCGGCCTGGTCCTCAGCCGGCAGATCGCCGAAGGCCACGGCGGCGCTCTAACCCTGGAGAACCGGCGCGACGGCCACGGTTGCGTCGCCCGCGTCCGTCTCCCCGCCGCCGGCTAGCCTGTTCAGACATCCATGTCTCAAATAATTTCGCAAACTGTTGATTCTAAACATCTGCATTCAGACAGCGTGTCTCGTTGAGTTTTTCTACACCCTCTCACGGGGCGGGCTGGTTAGAGCCCCGCTCACAGCGCCAGGTCTTTGATATGATAGGCGGCCATGAATGCGATGCTGCCACGCCTGGGTGCGATTGCGGTGGGGGCGCTGATGCTCACCGCCGCGTATGACCGGACCAACTCCGCTTCGCTGATGACGCAGGCGGCCAGGCAGTTCCTGGCCTCGCTCACACCGGAACAGAAAGCGGTCGCCATGTTCCCGCTCAATGATGCCGAGCGCTACCGCTGGTTCTACACGCCGGTGCCGCGCAAGGGCCTGGCCCTGCGCGAGATGTCGGCCTACCAGCAGCGCCTGGCCAGCGCACTTCTGGCCGCGGGGTTGAGCCAGACCGGCTACATCAAGGCCATGACGATCATGAGCCTGGAGGATGTGCTGCGCGTTATGGAGAACGCCAGCACGGAATACCGCAATCCCGAGAAATATTACTTCTCGATTTTCGGCGAACCCTCCGACACCCAGTCTTGGGGCTACCGTATCGACGGCCATCATCTCAGCCAGAATTACACCGTCGTCAAGGGTCACGTCATCGATGGGCCAAGCTTCTTCGGATCGAATCCGGCGGAAGTGAGACAGGGGCCCCGCGCCGGTCTTCGCGTTCTCGCAGCGGAAGAGGACCTCGGCCGCGATCTCGTGACGTCTTTGGATCCCGACCAGCGCAAGATCGCCATCGTAGATCAGAAAGCACCTGGCGACATCCTGACCACCAACAGCCGCAAGGCGGCGCTGGAGGGCCGGCCATCCGGCCTGGTCGCGTCGAAGATGACCTCGCAGGAATTCGAAAAGCTGAGGGCGCTAATCGACGAATACGCCAGCAACGTCCCGGGCCAAATGCAACAGGCGCGGGAAGAACAGGTCCGGCAGGCGGGGAAGAACATCTACTTCGCCTGGTCGGGCGGCATCAACCCCGGCGATCCGCATTACTACCGCGTGCAGACCTCAGCCTTCCTCATCGAATTCGACGACACTCAGGACCACGCCAATCACATTCACTCGGTGTGGCGCGACTTCAATGGCGATTGGGGCGAGGACCTGTTGCAGGAACATTACCAACAGAGCCACCAGCACCCGTAGCGCCCGGAGTCTTGGCGCTGCGTTCGGCCACGCCCGAAGATGTCGCAACACCCTCGCCGTACACCAGGATCGAGAGCCTTCCGCTCGCTGGAACGTTGTGCGTTTTCCCCGCGCCGAAGGTCTTGATACGGGTGTCGTCCAGGGGGTAATGATCCACCAGCCATTGCCGGGCGGCGTAGGCACGCGCTTCCGTCAGGTTGTGCTGCGTATCGGTATTGCCTTCCATTCCGGATTCCGCCTTAACCACAACCATGGAAAACGGATGAGATTGGAGGTAGGCCCCCACCGCATCCAATGAGTCTCCATGCTTGATGTAGGCGTTGTTCTTGTTCTTGAAGACGGCCGCGCCGGGAATCTCGAATCGCTGTTTCACCGGGGCCGCCGGCGGCTGGGGAATGGAGTAGCGGACGAGGTCGGACTGGTTCTGATATCCCCGGTGTTTGAAAAATCCGCGCAGGAAGAAGGTGTGCTTCAAGGCCTCGCTGTCGTCCTGGAAGTTTGCGGCGGTGCGGTTCAGGTTGTCGTACATGCTTGGGTTATTCACCAACTGGCCCAGCGACCCCTGGCCTGAATTGATCTTTGCCATGACCGAATCCAGGCTCCCCGCCGCCGCGGTGAAATGCTGATAGGCGGAAGGATCGTTCAGCATCGCGCCCAGCGTGCCCTGCCCGCTGTTCAGCTTCGCGGTGATGTCCGCCAGATTGCCGGCCGCCTGGTTGAAATGCTGGTACGCCGAAGGATCGGTCAGAAGCGCGCCCAGGCTCCCCTGCCCGCTGTTGAGTTTGCCGGTGATCGACGCCAGATTTCCGACCGCCTGGTTCAAACTCCGGTACGCGGAAGGATCGTTCAGCAGCGCGCCCAGTGTGCCCTTCCCGCTGTTGAGTTTGCCCGTGATCGAAGCCAGATCTCCGCTGACCTGGTCGAAATGCTGGTAGATGGACGGATTGTTCAGCATCGCGCCGAGCGTGCCTTGTCCTTTGTCGATCTTGGACGTGATCGAATCCAGATTCCCCGCGGCCGCCGAGATCTTCCCCATGGCGCCGTCGGCCGTGGCGATCAGCCCGTTCATGGAACCGAAGGTCCGGTTGGCGTTTTCCAGGGCCGCTTGCGCGCTGCTCACCAGATCGGACAACTGCGGGGGAGTGACTCCCCGAATGGTGTCACCGTTACGCACGGAAGGCGAGTATCGCGTTCCGATCGAGATTTCGATGTACTGATCGCCCACCAATCCCTGGGTCAGGATGACCGCGTGTGAGTCCAGCTTGACGATGCGTTGAGTTCCCTTCTTCAATTTCATTTCCACCCGCATCGGCTGGCCCGCTTCGGCCGGCAGGTAGATGCGCGTAACCGCTCCTTCCTGTAGACCGGCGATGTTCACCGACGCCCCGCTTCGCAACCCAGCCACGTTGGTGAAAAGGGCATAGAGGTGGTACGTGTTGGCGAATAAAAAGGTGTTGCTGCCGATCAGGAAAATCGCGGTCGCAGCGGCAGCCAGAGCGAAAGCGACGAAGATGCCCAGACGAATCGAATGCGTCATAAGCGCCCCTATGCAGCCTCCCGCAGGAAGTCGCGGACGAAAGGATCGCGGCTGTGATGCAGGCCGTCGTACGTGCCTTCGGCGACGAATCGGCCCTGGTGCAGGAGGACCATGCGGTCCGCAAAGATGCGCGTGGCCGGAATATCGTGAGTGACCACGATGCCGGTGGTCTGCCGGCACGTCGCCTGGTCCAGAATCAGGCGGGCAATCTCGGCGCCGGTGATTGGATCGAGCCCCGCCGTGGGTTCATCATAAAGGACAATTTCCGGATCGAGCGCCAGCGCCCGCGCCAGGCCCACCCGCTTCTGCATGCCGCCCGAGATCTCGGATGGGAACTTGTGCCGGTGGTCATCCATCCCTACCGCCTCCAGCAATTCGCGCACGCGGCGCTGCTGCCGCTCCGGCGGCAGTTCGCTCAGGCGCTTCAATGGAAACGCCACGTTCTCCTCCACGGTAAGCGAATCGTAAAGCGCGGCCTGCTGGAAGAGGAATCCCATGTGAGAGCGGATGCGGTTTATCTCCGCGGTCGACAGGTTGGAGATTTCGTGGCCGAAGATTCGGATGGAGCCGGCATCGGCCGACTGCAATCCGATCAGGGTTTTGAGCAGCACGCTTTTGCCGGCGCCGCTTCTCCCGAGCACCGCTACGTTTTCTCCCCGGCGCACCGCCAGGTCGATGCCGTCCAGCACCATCTGGCCGTCGAAGGACTTATGAAGGTCCCGCACTTCGATGGGAAGATCTGGAAGCGGTGTCATAGCGGCCAAATCACCAGAATGAGACGAACCAGCACTACGTCCGCCAGGATTACGAACAGCGACGACAACACCACCGAACTGGTCGTGGCGCGGCCCACGCCTTCCGTTCCCCCAGTGGTCCGCATTCCCTGGAAGCAGGCCACCAGCCCGATGATCAACCCAAAAATCGAGGTTTTGAGAGTGGATGGCCCGAAATCGCTGAAAGCCACCGCCTGGAATCCGCGTTCCAGGAAGAGGCGGAAAGAAATGTGGTCCTGGATCGTGCTGGCAACCCAGCCGAACAGTACACCAAAGAAGTCGGCCGCCACCGTTAGGAGCGGCACCATCAGCACGCAAGCCAGCACACGCGTGAACACCAGGAACTTGTACGGATCGACCGCGGAGACCTCCATGGCGTCGATCTGCTCGGTAACGCGCATGGACCCGATTTGCGCGCCAATACCCGCACCCACGCGCCCCGCCACCATCAGCCCGGCGATGATCGGCCCGCTTTCCTTGACCAGCGCAAAAATAATGACGGCCGGGAGCATGGATTTGGCGCCGTAACGGGTGAGGCTGTCGCGCGTTTCCAACTCCAGCACCACGCCCGTCGCCGCGCCCGCCAGTGCGACCAGCGGCAGGGAGAGGGAACCGATCAGGTCGCACTGGCGCATGATTTCGCGCCACTCGACGGGCACGGAAAACGCGGCGCGAACCAGCCGGGCGAAAAAAATACCCAGTTCGCCAAACCATTCAAACGCCGCCGCAATCAGACGGACCACGTCAGGCTACTTGCGGTTTGAGTGCCAAACGAAATGGCAAGACCTCGAAAAGGGCATTGCAAGCCGCGCGGAAGGGCGGCAGCGCCACGATGCGCGTGAAAAACTGCACCGCCATCCGGACGTACAGGTCGAACGGAGAGTACCGGAACTGTCAGCCCGGATAGCTCACTACGAACAAGCGGCGGAACGGAAACAGGATCCGCCCGTCGGACTGCGGCGGGTAATACGGCCGCAGGGCCTCCAGGTATTCGGTGGCGAACCGCTCCCGGTCGCCGGGCGCAAGGGCGTCCAGAAACGGCCTTAGCCCGGTACCCCGATACCACTCGACAATGGCTTCCGGCCCCTCCATCACGTGAAAATAATCGCTCTGCCAGAGGTCCACGCGGGCCGAGCCGGACGCTACGGCATCGTAATAGAAACCGGGAGGCTCGGAATGCCAGTCCCTGGGCTTCGCGGAAAACCGCGGGCTCCATTCCGGCGCGGCAGCCAGTTCGCGGATCAGGCGTTGAGCCGGAAAATCGGACGATGCTGGAACCTGGAAAGCCAGCGCGCCGCCCGGCGCCACGCGCGCCAGCAGGCGGGGCAGAAGGGCCGCATGATCGGGCACCCATTGCAGGGCGGCATTAGAAAACACCACGTCAAAACGGTCCGCCACCGATGCCGCCCATCGGCTGATGTCATCCTCCAACCAGTGGATGGCAGGATGCGCCGCGCGCGCCGCGGCCAGCATTTC
>DATJMP010000352.1:0-2860 GCA_035508655.1 Bryobacteraceae bacterium | reverse complement strand
CAGAGGGTGAGCCTGACGGCCAAGGAATACGCGCTGCTGGAGTTTCTGGTGCTCAACGAGGGGCGGGTGGTGGGACGGGAGCAGATCGCACAGCACGTCTGGGATGAAGCCTTCGATCCGTTTTCGAACATCATCGATGTTTACATCAAGCGGCTGCGGGCCAAGCTGGATACCGGCCATTCGCCGCGTCTCATCCACACGCGCCGCGGGGAAGGATATATTCTGACGGCGGAGGCGGGAGGCGGCGATGAGTAATTCCTTGGCAGCAGGATTGTTTCGTTCTCGGAGGGACCGCTCCCTGCGGTCGCGGCTCGGATTGGGGGGCGGGGACGGGCGATGAGTAGTTCCTTGACCGCAGGATTTGCCTCTTTTTGGGAGGGACCGCTCCCTGCGGTCGCGGCTCGGATCGGGGGCGGGGACGGGCGATGAATAGCGGCCGGGTGATGAAGACGTTCCGCTTCCGGCTGACGGCCTGGTACCTGGGGCTGTTCGCGGTGCTGTTCGCCGGGTTCAGCCTGTTCCTGTACGGACTGGTGGCGCGCGCGCTGGAGGCGAAGCTGGACGAAGCCCTGATTTCCGACGCGAACACGGCGGTGGCGCTGGTGGCGGATGAAATGGACGAGAGCAACGGCAAGGCGCTCGAATCGGCGCGCGAGGTGGTTTCGGAGATTATCCTGCGGCGGGCCACGATCGCGATCTATTCCGGCGGGCGCCTGCTGGCCTCGACCGGTCCGCTGCCGTCCGACCGGAATTCACGCACGGCGCGGCGTACGATGACGGCGCATGGCCAGACCTTCGAGATTGTGGCTCTGGAGCCGATGGAGGCGATTGCGGCCGATCTGAGAATTGTGCGGCAGGCGATGTGGTTCGGGCTGCCCTTGTTTCTGGCGCTGGCGGGGATGGGCGGATATTGGATGATCCGGCGGAACCTGGCACCGCTGGAATCGATGGCGCGGCAGGCGGGGCGGATGGGCGGCAGCAACCTGCACGAGCGTCTGGAAATCGGTGAGGCGGCAGAGGAACTGGCGATGCTGGCGGGAGCGTTCAACGAATTGCTGGGCCGGCTGGACCAATCGTTCGAGAGCATGCGGCGGTTCGTGGCGGACGCTTCTCATGAGCTGCGCACGCCGTTGGCGATCATTCGCGGCGAGTCGGACGTGGCGCTGGCGCAGGACCGGTCTCCGGCCGAATACCGGGAATCGCTGACGGTGATCCTGGACGAATCGCGGCGGCTTTCGCGGCTGGTGGACGACCTGCTGAACCTGGCACGGGCGGACGCGGGGCGCGTGACCCTGCAGGTACGGGAGTTCTATTTCAACGAGATGCTGGCGGACTGCTGCCGCTCGCTGCACAGCCTGGCCGCGCGGCGAGGGGTGGAGGTGGAATGCCACGCCGAGAGGGACGTACCGTTTGCGGGCGACGAGGAACTGCTGCGGCGGCTCGCCATCAACCTGCTGGACAACGCGGTGCGCTACACGCCGGCGGGCGGGAAGGTGACGGCCGAGGTGCGGGAAACGGGGCAGAATGGGAGCTCGGGGGTGCTGCTCCGCATCTCCGATACCGGGATCGGCATCGCGGCCGAAGCGCAGCCGCACGTCTTCGAGCGCTTCTTCCGGGCGGACAAGGCACGGACACGGGCGGAAGGCGGCTTCGGGCTGGGGCTTTCGATTGTGAAATGGATTGCGGAATCGCACCGCGGCGCCGTGGAACTGAAATCGGAGCCGCTGGCCGGCAGCACGTTCACGGTGAAGCTGCCGAAGTGAGTATACCGGCACGGGCGAGCGCTTGTGGAGTTCACCCACCAGGCGCCCTGTCCCGCGCCGGCTCTCCCCTTAGCGAGACTGGACGGATTTCAGATATTCGGTGAGGACGTTGACGCGGATGTCGACCATGGCGGTGTCGCCGGACGACTGCATGGTTTTGAAGACATCGCCCCAGACCGGCATGTCACGCGTGCCGTGGGCGGGGACAACATCGGCACCCGAGATGTAGCGGCTCACATGTTCGGCGGGAAAGACGCCGTTGTGGTGGGCGGCCAGGAGGGTGAGATCCGTAGGAGCCGTTTTCAGCGCCGAGGCGGCCGGCCCGTTGCCTTTCGCGTCCTCGCCGTGGCAGGAGGCGCAGTAGTTCATGAACATCTGCTTGCCATTGGCGCCCGAGGTCCGCGCCGGCGGAACGAGTTTGATTTTCTGAGCCATCAGCATGCCGGCCGCGGAAAGCGAGACCAGCAGGACAAAAATTGCGCGACGTTTCATCGTGTACCACCTTTCGCGCTGGAGACCTGCGCGTTTCACAACTTCGGGTGGGGCAAATGCACTTACAGGGCCAAATAGGTATGGTATGGAAGTGCTGTAAATTTAAGCTATTCAGATCGTAATTATACAAATTGTTGAAGAAATCTGCGCAGGCTTGGGTGAAGTGACGCAGGGAAAATCGCGCGGAGGCGGAATCCCTCGAATGGGCCCTGTGCCCCAGGCTATAATCAAGGTTACCCTCAGCCAGGAGTACCTCCATGCAGTCTCGCCGGAATTTCATTGGCAAAGTGGCGGGCAGCCTCGCCGGCAGCTTTGCGGCTTCCAACGTCATGGGCGCCAACGATCGCGTTCGGATCGGCATCATCGGCCCCGGCGCGCGGGGCTCGGAGATTCTGCGGGAGGTGCTGGCCTGCGCCAACACGGAGTGCGTGGCGGCGGCGGACGTCTACACCCGGCGGCTGGAAGAGGTGAAGCAGATTGCCCCGGCGGCCAAGACGTACCTGGATTACCGGCACCTGCTGGAGGACGCGAGCATCGATGCCGTGCTGATCGCCACTCCGCAGCACCTGCATTCGGAGCATTTCATGGCGGCGCTCGATGCGGGC
>DATJMP010000351.1:0-8396 GCA_035508655.1 Bryobacteraceae bacterium | reverse complement strand
CCGCGCTTCTTCATGAGTTCGGCACGCTTCTTCTGGGCGGCCGTGATCTGGAACTTGGGCGGGGCATCCGCCACTAGCGGCATATCCGGAACGCGGAACACGCCCTTTGCGGCGATCTCGACAAAATTGGGATTCTCTTTTTTGACCTTGTCGAGGTTGCCCTTTATATGGCGCATCTCGTCGATGTTTTCCACCGTGCCCTTTTCGCAGGTGGCGATGATCAGGCGCTGCGCGCCGGGTTCCAGCGGGACTTTGGTCTTCTTGGGCGGCGTGTAATCGATATTAACGATGTTGGTCTTAACGTCGATGAAGGTGCGCAGGCACTTGTTCTTGCAGAAATAGCAGCGCGTGGCTTCGTTGCGCGTGGTCTTGTACTGGATGTGGCGGCAGGCTTCCAGGCCGATGAAGGTGCTCTGGCGGCCGTTGTCCCACAGGCGCCCGGCTTCCAGGCCCGCGCCGATGGCGCCGGCTTCGCCGCAATGTTCGTGGACGATGACGTCGGCTTCGACGTCCTTGCCCTTGAATCGCGACTCGATGAAATCCACCTGCGCCTTCACCGCGGCCAGGTTGTACTGCGTTCCGCCCTGCAGCAGGAAGCGCCGGCCGATGGCCGAGAGGTTGGGAATCTGCGAAACGTAGAGCCAGATGTTTTTCGGCAGCACGTTGCAGAGTCCCGCCATGATTTCCTCGGGCTTCCATCCCTGCCGCTGGAAATCGACGATATCGGACTGCATGAACACCGCGCAACCGTAGCCGAAGGACGGGAAGCCCTTCGCGCCGAAGGCCGTATCGGCGTACTGCTCCACGGGCACGTTGAAGCCCTGCGCCGTGGATTGCAGGAAGTATCCATTGCCGGCCGAGCATTGCGTGTTCAGCTTGAAATCCTTCACGCGGCCGTTCTTGAGGATGATGATCTTGATGTCCTGGCCGCCGACGTCGCAGATGACGTCCACGTTGTCGTAGAAGTGCATCCCGGCTTCGGTGTGCGCCACGGTTTCGACCAGAGCCGCATCGGCGCCGATCACGTCCTTCAGAATGTCCTTGGCGTAGCCCGTCGTTCCTACTCCGAGGATTTTCAGATCCGCTCCCTGGTCGCGGATCTGCCGGTCCAGCTTCTGCAAAACCTCAACCGTATCCTCGATCGGGTTGCCCTTCGAGAGCTGATACGTTTTGGCCAGGATGCGGCGCTTGTGGTCCTTGGAAATGAGAACGGCCTTGGTGGACGTGGAGCCGCCATCGATACCGATGAAGCCTTCCACCACTTCGCCCGGCTGGAACGTGGTGGGGGTGAATTTCTTGTGCCGGTACTTCTGCTGGAACCGCGCCAGGTCATCGTCATCCTTGGCCAGCCCGCCGGTGGCGCCGCGCTTGGATTTCTCCTCGTCGCGGCCGATATCGACGTACCACTCGAGCTTCTCGTAGCCGAGGTACTTGCCCACGCCGTCTTCTTCGGTCTTGCCGAATTCCACCGAACCGATGGCGGCGAAATACTGCGCGTTGTCCGGCGTCTTGATCAGGTCTTCCGGCGGAACGCCTTCGGGCAGGGGCGTGTTGCGCTCTTCCCAGATCTTGGGAATGTTGTGCTTCCAGCAATCGCGCATGCCCTGGATATAGCAGTTCGGGCCGCCGAGCAGCAGCACAACTGGCTGCAACGTGTTGCCGCGCGTCAGCACGGAGAGGTTCTGCAGGATGATGGCCTCGAACAGCGAAGCCATCAGCTCATCCGGCGGGACGCCCATCTTCTGCAAACCGTTGATATCGGTCTCGGCGAATACGCCGCATTTGCCGGCCACGGGATGCAGCTTGATGCCCTTGTAGCCCATCTGGCAGAGCTGGGCAGCGGGAATGCGAAGCTTGGCGTTGATCTTGTCGATGACCGCGCCGGTTCCGCCCGCGCACTTGTCGTTCATCGACGGGATCTTCTTCTTGCGGCCGGTCTCGGGGTCTTTCTTGAAGATGATGATCTTCGCGTCTTGCCCGCCGAGCTCAATCACCGAGCCGCATTCCGGATACAACCGCTCCACGGCCAGCGAAACCGCGTTTACTTCCTGCACGAACTTGGCGCCGAGATACCGGGTCAGGCCGTTGCCGCCGGAGCCGGTGATGAACATGCGCGAGCGGTCGGCCGAGAAGCCGTCGACCTCGGCTTCGAAGCGCTTGCAGAATTCCAGCACCTTTTCCGGCTGCTTGGTGTCGTGGCGCTGGTAGTCCTGCCAGAGGATTTGGTCGGTAGCGGCATCGATTACGACGGACTTCACCGTCGTCGAGCCGACGTCCATGCCGATGAGGAAATGTTTTTCCATTAGTTCGCCCGTTCGGTTTTGAGCTGTTCCGCGATGTGACAGACGAAATTCGCCGCCTGCCCGATCACGCCCTTGGTGTGCGGCACGTGGTACATCGGCCGCTTCGCCTCCGGGTGCGCTTCCACCCAGGCGCGGCACTCGTCGAGCGTGAGCCCATTCGTTTCCAGCACTTGGGCGAATTCCTTCTTGGCCTTGTTCTTGGCTTCGCCCAGCGCCATCTGCACGCGCGAATGAGCGTTGATTTCGCCCTCGCCCGAGGTCTCGATCGGCAGGTAGATCATGTCCTTGTAATTCGAGACCACCGCCGATTGCGCGCCGTCGGATTGCGTGGACGGCATGCAGCCGAACGGCTTCACCGAGAGGACCATGTGCGCCAGGTCCTTGTTGGAATAATAAATATTCTTCGCGACTTCCAGGTGACCTTCGCCGCCGCCCGCGCGCGAGTTGTAGAAGGGATGGCCGAGGCGTTGCAGTTCGTATTGATCGGCCAGGTGATGCGCGATGCCGCCCAACGAATCCACGATCTTGTGGTATTCGCTCTTGAAGATGGCTTCCGCCAGCTTCAGCTTGGCAACTTTCTGCCGGTATCCGATTTCGATCTTCGCGCGCTTGCCCACGTTCCAGATGGGCGGAAGCACGGCGCCTTCTTCGAGGCCCTTGAAATCTTTATACTTCTGCACCACCTGGTGCATCATGTACATGATCCAAGTGCCGATGGGCTCCACCAGCACCTGCGCGCCTTCGCGCTCCAGGAACTTGAACATGTTGAAGTTGCCGTCGCCTTCCGTGGTCTGGGCCCAGAATTCGCCGGTAATTTTCACAATCGGCTTGACGCGCAGCCGGTCAACTTCAACGGTATTGAACTGATCGCGGCACTTGTGCAGCGCGGAGGTGTATTCGTCGCCGCGGATCTGGTTCACGAACTTGCCGATGTATTCGGCCGTATCGGAGAAGCCACCCAGATATTTCGACATGCCTTCGTCGAGCTTCCACGGCCGCTTGGTGCGGAAGACCTCGTGCATGTACTCCATCGTCTCGTCGAGTACGCGGTCGGCCTCGCCCGCCTGCGTTTCATACGGGCGGATGGCGTATGCCACTTCGTTCATCACGTCGCCGCAGTTCAGGGCGTTCAGGATGCCGAGAAAGAAATCGAGGTTCATTTCGAGCCCGGCTTCGGCGTCCGACTGGCTCAGACCGCCGGACTGCTGGAACAGCAGCACGCGGAAACCATCGAACCCCGAGTTGCGCAGCGCCAGCCGGTATTCCGCTTCGTACATGCCGAAGCGGCACGGCCCGCAGGCGCCGGCGGTGAAGAAGACGTACTTGTCGATGATCTCCTCCCGCGACATCCCCTGTTCCTCCAGAGATTGCAGGAACTGCACCAGGTTGCCAACGGTAAAATAAGTCGGGTTGCACTGCCCGTTGTTGCCGTACTCCTTGCCGGTCTGGAAAGCCTTCACGTTCGGCGTGGGAACGGCCTGGGCCTTGTAGCCGAGTCCTTCGAGAGCGCCATGCACGAGCTTCTCATGCTTCCAGGTCAATCCGCCGAACAGCAGCGTGGTGTGGGTGCGCTCGTCCTTCGTGAAGGGGCGCTCTTGCGGCCGTTTGAAATGGTGGACCTCGCGCTGCTGCAGGCCGGCTTCCCGCTCCAGTCGGGCGCGCTCTTCAGCCAGCCGGCGCTGAATCACGTCCTCGATCGAATCGCCGATCTGCACGAGGTTCGCGGGCTGCTGCGATGCTTTCGGTTCGAACGTCTGAGTGCTCATAGTCTTCCCCTCCGGCCCCGGACAAGCGGGAGCCTACACGTCTGCTGTGAGCCTAGTTTGCCCGTTAACCGATTGAAAGAAAAGAGCCACCCATTGAACGGCGACTTACGAATGGGAATGGAGGAATTGGACGGGTGAGCGGCGGACAAATCCCCTGGGCCTGGAAACAGAAAATCGGGTGGACAAAAGCCGAAATGGGGCTTACCGGTGGGGTACGTACGTTCCAACAGGTGCTGGGATTCGTCTACTTGATCGCGTTTACGTCCTTTGGGCGGCAGGCGCCGGGATTGATCGGGTCACACGGGATCCTGCCGTTCGCCGCATATCTGGCTGCACTGAAAACGGCAATGGGAGGGCAGGCGTATCGCGAAATCCCAACCGTGCTGTGGCTGCGACCTACGGACGCGGCGCTGGCAGCGGTCTGGATGGCCGGAGCGGCGGCGGCCCTGGCAGCCATTTTCGCGCCGGCACGCGGCTGGTGGCGGCGCGCCGCTTTGGCCGTCTGCCTGGTGTTGTGGATTTCGCTGTGCGCCGTCGGGCAGGATTTTCTCTCCTTCCAATGGGACGTGCTGCTCTCCGAAACGGGATTGCTTGCGATCTTCGCGGACACTTCCGCCGTGCGGATCTGGCTGTTTCGCTGGCTGATTTTCCGGCTGATGTTTTCGAGCGGCCTGGTGAAGCTGACCAGTGGTGATCCGTCCTGGAAAAGCCTCACCGCCATGCACTACCACTTCGAAACGCAGCCGCTGCCCAATCCGTTGGCATGGCTCATCTACCAGCAGCCGATGTGGGTTGCCAAGGCGGAGACGGCGTTTACGCTGATCGCGGAGCTGGTGGTCCCGTTTCTGTTTTTCGCACCACGGCGAGCGCGTCATGTCGGCGGCTGGATCGCGATCGCGCTGCAATTGTTGATTCTCTCGAGCGGCAACTACACGTATTTCAACTTTCTGACCATCGCGCTGTGCCTGTGGCTGTTTCTCGAGCCGGAGAAGCGGCAATGGGGACGGCCGCACAAAGCGGTGAGCGCTTCTCTCGCGGCATTCGTCGGCGTAGCGAGCGGCTTGATTCTGCTGGAGCAGTTTTCTCTTCCGCTGCCGCCGGGTGGAAGCGCGGTGGTGCACCTGCTGGAGCCGCTGCGCGTGGTCAATTCATACGGGCTCTTTGCGGTGATGACGACCGAGCGGCCGGAGATCATCGTGGAAGGTTCCGCAGATGGCGTGAATTGGCGAGCGTATGAGTTCCCATACAAGCCCGGGGACGTGATGCGCGCGCCGCCCGTCATCGAACCCGATCAGCCGCGGCTCGACTGGCAGATGTGGTTTGCAGCGTTGGACACGTATCAATCGAATCGCTGGTTCGTGGATTTCATGGTGCGGCTGCTTGAAGGCGAACCGGCGGTCCTGCGCCTGCTGCGTTATAACCCGTTTCCGGACAAGCCTCCGAAATACGTGCGGGCGCGGCTCTTCCTATATCGCTTCACGAACTGGCACGAGCGGGGATGGTGGACGCGCGAAGAACGCGGCCTGTACTTCCCGGCGGCGGGGCTGAAGTGACGGTTATTCGCTTGCGAGGTTTCGGGCGTCCCTTCGGTCCCGCGCCCGGCCCGCCGCCTTCTTTGCTGCGAGAAGATCCTCGCGGCAAAGTACTGGTGCGGTTTCGCCTCCGAAGTCGATCAGAACCCTCCGCGCCCATGCCGCGTGGAACGCCAGCCCCGTAACGGAGGTCATGATATCCACGCGGACCGGCTCAACGCCAATTTGGAAGAAAACTTCCGGTTCCGTGAAATCCGCGGGTCGCACGTCATTCGTAGGCGCGCCAAAGCCCGCAAGCGCCGAGAGCAGGGCACGAGCGTTTGCCTCTTCAGGTTCGATCCAGATGTCGAGGTCCTTGGTGTACCTCGGTTCGGTGTGGACCATCACCGCGTACCCGCCCACGATCAGATAGCGGACGTCGGCCTCGTTCAAGCTTCGTAACAGATCTCTGAAGTCGGAGTTGACCTTCACTGATGCCTCGCGTCGCGGCGGCGGTGACAACCAGGTCCCAGGCCGCTTCCAGGATCTTGGTCGGTCCGAGCTTCTGCCAAAAGGCGATATCGAATTCGCGTCCCGGAGGGCGGCCTTTGACCAGGCGGCTCATCACTACGCGTTCAGCCATACCTACATTATCTGTCTGCGCGCCCACTCGGCAGGGGAAGGTCCATGGCCGGATTCTTCGCGAAGAAGCCCCACGGCATCAGCTTGAAACCGGCTTCGTAGGTGGGCATCACCGGCCAGTCTTCCGGGCGCGGATTGTGCGTGATGCCGAGTGTATACCAGACCACCACATCCCGGTTGTCTATGCCACGGTCGGCGGAGGTCCATTGCGGCAGACCGGCGCCTCCGCGCGAGCCATACGGGTAGTCGCCGGCGGGATAACGCTCGTCCTCGCGGTACGGCGTCACCCATAAATGGGCATTCAGGAAACCCGCGCGCTTGCGGATCCAGGAATCGGGCAGGGAAAACGGCACCGCGTTTTCACCCGGGATGAGCGCGTAGCCGGTGGACTGGCCGAGAGCGTTCTTCTGGTTCGGATTGACCACGATCCACCGCCGGCTGGATTCCAGGCTCATGCGGCGCTCGGCCGCGCGCTCCGTTTTGAGCGGTGTTTCCTGCATGGTGAACGCGCCGCCATAAGGATTCTGCTTGCCGGCCGGCACCGCCGCGCTGTTCATTTCCATGACCGTGTTCGGCTGTCCATCCACGTCCATATCTAGGCGGAAACAAAAAAAGTGCTGGTGGTGCACGGCCGCGGTATTGGGTGCGACCATGTGGGCGTAAGCATCGCCGGCGTGATCCGCCACCGATTTCACCGCCATGATGCCGGTGAGCAAAACGCGGCATTCGAGCGTTCCATCCTGGCGGAAAATCCACTCGAAGCCGTATTCGTAATTACCCGCTTCGGTGAGATAGCTGACCACCAGGTCGCGGGCGCGGCGGGTGTTGTCCGCGTGCTTCCAGGCCACTCCGGCATCGAGTTCGTAAATGGCAACTGCTCCGCGGATGGTCTGCGGCGCGCCGGATTCGGTGGCCACGGTGGCGTCGTAGACCGAGCAGTTCTGCGGGCAGTCCAGGCCGGGACGGAGCGGGCTGGCGGTGATGCCCAGGCCGAGTTCGCCTGCGTCGAACGTATTGCGAAAAAACCAGACGGGGCTAGGATCGCCGTACGGCACCGCCATTTCGGCCAGCGACGCGCGGTAGAGCACCGGGCGCACGCGGCCGCCATCTTCGAAACCGACCGTATAAAGCACGAGGCCCTCGCGCGGATGAAGGGCGAAGCGGAAGCGCCACTTGTCCCATCGCACCTCGTTGTTCTCCACGTGGAAGCCAGGTCCGTCGGGCTGCGTAATAAGGAGTGGTGCGGGAGCCGGACGAAGCGGCGCGTTGGAGCCGGGATCGAGATCTGCGTTGTAATGGGTTACGGGCGCGTTGCGGTCGATGTCGATGAAGTCGATGATGCGGCCGGTGGTCAGGTTGACGAACGCCGCCACACCCTCTACCGGATGCGCGTAGAAGTTCTCGCCCGCGCCGGCGTAGTACGGCGTCACGCGGACCATGCGCTGGTTGTCCTCACCGGGAAGTCCGAAATAGCCGGCGGGCCAGGCAACGGAATAGACGCTTTCGGGTTCGCGAATGCCGCGCTCGCGCAGGGCGGCGGCCCAGCGGCGATCGGAGCGGACGATGCGGTCGGCCATTTCGGAATCGGCCGCGCCAATCGGCGGCTGCACGCCCGGTTTGGGCGTCCAGGAAACAAGCTTGTTTGAGGCCAGATCGACCACGGCTTCGCCGGTTTCGAGTGTTTCCGGGTTGTACACCGCGGCGAAAGCCCGGCGCGGGGTGGCAAGATTGTGCAGCACGGATGCTTTGGTCGGTTCGTCGAGAGCGATCAGGCTGAAACGCGACATATCGGGTGCATGGCCGGCAGCGCGAACCACCCGCACGGCTTGGCGGATCTCCTCCGCAGTGAGAGGCGCGAAGGGGTTCGCGGCGAACGAGGCTTGGCAAACGGCCAGGATGAACCCGAGGCAACCAGCGCCGGTCCGTCTACTGGTCAACAGGCGGGTTGCCAACCCGCCGCAGGTTACCAACCTGCCCCACATCATGCGCCGATGACCTTGAATGCCACCGCATGCTCCGACGGTTTCGCCGGCGGAAGCTCGATCTTCAACGCCGCCTGATCCTGGCTGAATTTCAACCTGCCTTTGTGGCCGAGCAGTTCCACATTGTGGATCTTCCCCACGCCGAGTTTTCCTCCCAGGGCCAGTGTGGGGATCACCGCTTCGCGCTCCGGC
>DATJMP010000350.1:0-5810 GCA_035508655.1 Bryobacteraceae bacterium | reverse complement strand
TCGCGCTTGACGACGACGGAGGAGTAGTCGATCCACTTATCGGGGTAGCCGATTTTATCGGTGATGGCATGGAGCTTGACCATGGCCTTCTGTTTGGTGGCGGGGGACATCCAGGTGACCGCCTGAAGGTCCTGACCGAGGGCGGCTTCGAGCTCGTGCACCTTCTTGAGGGTATCGGCCTTGGCGGCAGGAGGGAAGGCGCGTTCGACATATTTGCGGCCGAGGGCTTCGCCGAGCTGGGCATTCGTGAACTCGACGCAGCGCTTCCAGCGAGGCTGAAGCTCAGCGGCGCCGGTGAGGGTCTTGCCATAGAAACTGAAGTTCTCATTGACGAAGGGAGTGGGCAGGAAGGGAGCGGAGGAATGGATGAGATGCCAGCGGAGATAGGTCTTGAGATCGGAGAGCGTGGCCGATTGAATTTCCGCGGCCATGGCTTTGACGAAATCGGGCTCGGAGACATTGAGGCTGGTAAAAGTGGGGGCATTGGTGTCGCGGAAATATTCATTCCAGCGGAAATCGGGGCCGAGAGCCTGGAGCTCGGCGACCGTTATCTTGTGATAGACCTTGTAAGGATCGCGCTGCTCGACGCGGTCCATAGAGCCCTTGGCGAGGGCTGTTTCGATGGTCATGACCGTAGCGGCATCGGCTTTTGCCTGCGCCGCCGGCTCGCCGGCAAGCTCGAACATGCGCTGGACGTGGGCGAGGTACTTGGCGCGGATCTCGACCGATTTGGGATCGGTTTTGAGATAGTAATCGCGGTCGGGCAGTCCGAGGCCGCCCTGGTCGAACTGCGCGATGACCATATTGGAATTCTTGAAATCCTGGCCGGAGCCGAAATTGAAGAGCGCGCCGGCGCCGACGTTGTGCATGTGAGCGATGACGGCGGCGAGCTGCTGCTTATCGGGTAAAGCGGCAATGGCGTCGAGATCGGGCTGGATGGCCTTTAGCCCGAGAGCGTCAATGGCCTGGACGTCCATGCAGGCGTAGTAGTAATCGCCGATCTGGCGGGCGATGGGATCGCGGCTCGCATCGGGTTGCTGATCCTGCTCGAGAATCTGGCGGAGGACGTCGCGATTATGCTCCTGAAGCTCGGCGAAGCGGCCCCAGCGCGATTGATCGGGCGGGATGGGATTCTGCTTAATCCAGTTGCCGCAGGCGTAGTGATAGAAATCGACGCAGGGATCGACGGAATGGTCAATGAGAGCGGGGTCGAACTCGAGGGTGGTTTGCCGGGCGGGCGGGACGGGAGGATTCTCTTTCGGCAGAGGCTCGGGGTGCTGGGCGCCCGGGAGGCTCGGCGGCGAAGGAGGCTTCGGCCCCTGGGAGGCGGGCTGAGTTTGAGCAAACAGGACGGAAACGCACATAGAGACGGCAAGCAGCTTGATCAAGGCAGATACCTCTTCTAATCAATTTAGCTTCGATTGGGCGGGCGGAGCGGACGAGTATGTGCGGATTTGGACCGGTCCGGGAGCCTATCCGACCTTGTAGCCTTCCCAGCGCGCGACTACGGCGGAGGCGAGGCAATTGCCGGCGACGTTGAGAGCGGTGCGGGCCATATCGAGGATGGCATCCACGCCGAGCAGGACGGCGACACCTTCAACGGGGAGATGAAAGGCGGGGAGAGTGGCGGTGAGAATGACGATGGCGGCGCGGGGCACACCGGCGGCACCCTTGCTGGCGAGCATCAGGATGAGCATCCAGGTGAGTTGCTCGCCGAACGTGGGATGCATGCCGGCCGCCTGGGCGACGAACACGGAAGCCAGCGAGAGATAGAGCGTGGTGCCGACCAGATTGAAGCTGTAGCCGGCGGGAATGACGAATCCGACGATGTGTTTGGGGACGCCGAAGGCTTCCATATTTTCGAGCGCGAGGGGAAGAGCGGCTTCGCTGGAAGCAGTGGAGAAGGCGATGAGGAAAGGCTCGCGGACCGCGCGGTAGAAGGTTCTGACGGGAATGCGGAAAAGAGGAAGGGCAGGCGCGAGGATGAAGATGATGCAGAGGAAGGCGGCGGCGTACGTGGCAATGACGAGCTTGCCGAGTCCGAACAGGACTCCGATGCCTTTGCTGCCAATCGTGACAGCGATGGCGGCGCCGACGCCGAGCGGCGCGAGATACATGACGTAGCGGGTATAGCGGAACATGACCTCGGCCACGGCGCCGCAGAGTTTGACGACAGGGTCGGCTTTGGGGCCGGCGGCGGCGCAGGCGATGCCGAACAGGAACGCGAAGACCACGAGTTGGAGAACGTCGTTGCGTGCCATGGAGTCAATGATGCTGGTGGGGAAGACGTGGTCGAGGAAGCCGGAAAAGCTGGTGGCGGAGGCCGGAACCGCGGCCTCGGCGGCAGAGCGCTGGATGGGGACGCCGTTACCGGGGCGAAGCAGGTTGACCGCGCCGAGGCCGAGGAAGAGAGCGAGTGTGGTGACGATTTCGAAATACGCGATGGATTTCAGGCCGATCCGGCCCATGTGTTTGAGCTCGCCGGAGCCGGCGATGCCGTAGACAAGTGTGGCGAACAGCAGGGGCGCGATGATGGAGCGGATCAGGCGGAGAAAGATGTTGGAGAGAGGACTGAGCCGGCTGGCGAAATGGGGTGCGGCGATGCCGAGGACGACGCCAGCGGCCATGCCGATGAAGATCCAGGAAGTGAGGGAGAGGCGTTTCATCTTGAATTTTGAATCACCGCCGAGACGTCTCTGCGTCTCGGCGGTAAATGACTGGTCTCACTAGCGTTCTCCCCATTTCAGCTTCTGGCGGAGCACGTCGAAGAAGAGCATGCGCGGGGGACGGATGAGCGGGAGGGCGTATTGGGAGCTGCGGCAGACGACGGTATCGCCGTCGTGCAGCGGGGTACCGACCTGGCCATCGAGGGTGAGAAAGGCGCTGGAATCGCCGCGGGAATAAATGCGGACGACGCTGGTTTCGGGTACGAGGACCGGGCGCATGGTGAGCATGTGGGGACAGATGGGCGTGAGGCAGATGGCTGGAACAGAAGGGAAAATGATAGGGCCACCGGCAGAAAGGGAATATGCGGTGGAACCGGTGGGGGTGCAGATGATGAGGCCGTCCGCTTTGTACGCGCAGACGAACTGCTCGTCGACGTGGACGTCGAAATCGATCATACGGGCGAGAGAGGCCTTGGTGAGGACCGCGTCGTTGAGGACATCGTAGGTGGCGACGGGCTTGCCGTCGCGAACGACTTCTGTTGTGAGGAGCTTGCGTTTCGCGATGCGGTGCTCGCCACGGAAGGCGCGCTGAAGCTCGGAGTAGAGCTCGTCGATGGTGATCGCCGTGAGGAAGCCGAGGCCGCCGAGATTGACGGGGAAGAGAGGGATTTCGCGGCGGGCGATGGCGCGGGCGGCGGAAAGGAGGGTACCGTCACCGCCGAGAACGATGACAAGGTCGCAACCTTCGGGAACGTCCTGGCGCAGCATGCCGGGCTCGCCGGCATACGTGGCGGTGCTTTCATCGATGCGGGACTCGATGCCGCGGGACCGCAGCCATTCGAGCAGGTTCGGCACCAGCGTGGCAGCGGCGGGAGAGTTGGGCTTGGAGATGATGCCGACGGTTTTAATGATGGGCATAGGAAGACAGTTCGGGAGCCGGGGGCAAGGGGCCGGGGGCCAGGGTGACGGGCGCAACGTTTGAGGGGGAAAGTGACAATACGTCCAGGCTGGAGGTCGTTTCCCTGGCCCCCGGTCTCCGGTCTCCGGCCCCTTCGATTTGTGCCTCAGATATTTTTTTCGGGACGAGTCGCATAGAGGAGAAATTCCTTGTTTCCTTCCGCGCCGAGGATGGGGCTGTCGATGACTTCGGTCGCAAATCCGAACTGGCGCACTGCCTCGACGACGCGGCGGCAGGCGGACTGGTGCAGCTCGGGATCCCGGACGATTCCGCCCTTTCCGACCTGGCCCTTGCCTACCTCAAACTGCGGTTTGATTAGTATAACCATTTGCCCGTCTGGACGCAGGAGCGGAACGGCGGCAGGAAGGATAAGGGTAACGGAAATAAAGCTGACGTCGCAGGTGATCAGGTCGGCGGGCTCACCGATCTCGGCGAAGGTCAACTCGCGGGCGTTGATGCCTTCGTGAACGACGACGCGAGGATCCGTGCGAAGGCTCCACGCGAGCTGGCCGGAACCGACATCGACGGCGTGGACGCGGGCGGCGCCAGCCTGGAGGAGAGCGTCGGTGAAACCGCCGGTGGAGGAGCCGACATCGAGGCAGACGTGACCGGCGACATCGATGGAGAAATGGCGGAGGGCCTCGGCAAGCTTGAGGCCGCCGCGGCCGACATAAGGCGGGCGGGCCAGGAGGTTGACGGTGGCATCTTTGGCGACCATCTGGCCGGGCTTCGCAGCCTTCTGGCCGTTGACGAGGACTTCACCGGCCATGATCAGGGCTTGGGCTTTTTCGCGGGATTCGGCAAGGGAACGGGCGACGAGCAGGCGATCGAGACGGAGCTTCAAGGCAAGACCCGATTCCGACCACGGAAGGACAGTGATACACACAGATTTCCCCCGACTTTCCCTTCGTGTTTATCGATGTCCATTTGGTGGCTCTTTCTGCTTTCGCACGCGGTTCACGATTTCCGGTGCACGATCAAGTCGGCAAGTTCGTGGAGGCGGACCGCACGGGCGGCGAAGGGCGACAGGACGTCGTGGGCATGGGCGCACTGTTCCGCAGCCATGCGGTGGGAGGCGTCGAGGCCGTAGACGGCGGGAAAGGTGATTTTGTGCTGCTGGGCGTCCTTGCCGGCTGTCTTGCCGAGAGACTCGGAGGACTCTTCGACATCGAGGATGTCATCGACAATCTGAAAGGCCAGGCCGATGTGCTCGCCATAGCAGGACAGGGCCTCGTATTCGGCTGCGGAGGCTCCGGCGAAGATGGCGCCCAGACGGAGACTGGCGCGGAGAAGGGCACCGGTTTTCGCCCGGTGGATAGATTCCAGGAGAGCGGGGTCGGGGGGTTTGCCTTCGCCTTCGAGATCGGCGACCTGACCGCCGATCATGCCGCCGACGGTACCGGAGGCGGTGGAGAGCTCGGCCACGAGACCGGTCTTGCGATCGGCGGAGATTTCGAGCCCGGCGAGGACCTGGAAGGCGAGCGTGAGCAGGGCGTCGCCGGCGAGAATGGCCATGGCATCGCCGAAGACCTTGTGGTTGGTGAGTTTGCCGCGGCGGTAATCGTCGTTATCGAGGGCCGGCAGGTCGTCGTGGATTAAAGAATAGGTATGAATGAGCTCGAGCGAGCAGGCGCAATCGGCAAGCGAATCGGGGACGGAGTCATCGGTGGCGAGGGAGGGGTCAGCGGCGCGCGCGGCTTCCAGGCAGAGGATGGGACGGATGCGCTTGCCGCCGGCGAAGAGGCTGTAGCGCATGGCGCGGTGGATGGTGGCAGGCGCCACGGAATCGGGCGGGACCAGACGGTCCAGGCCGCGGTCGACGATCTGCTGGCGGCGGGCGAGATAATCGCGCAGGTTCATGGTCAGGGTTTGTCGGGACGGAAGGGCTCGGTTTTGCCGTCCTTGCGGACGATGATCTCGACGCGCGTTTCGGCGGCTTCGAGCTGGCGGCGGCAGGCGTCGGAGAGGCTCATGCCACGTTCGAAGAGCTCAAGGGAGCGCTCCAGGGGCAGATCACCGCTTTCGAGTTCCTTGACCACCTTTTCGAGCTCGTCGAGGCAGGATTCGAAGGATTCGACGGGCCGGACTGAGGGATCGTTTTCCGCCATGCGCGTATTGTAGCGTGGAGCGGCGCGGGAACGGGCGGAGGCGGCGGAAAATTGGCGGGCGGCGGGATTTTGGCGCGA
>DATJMP010000349.1:0-10234 GCA_035508655.1 Bryobacteraceae bacterium | reverse complement strand
ATCGGCCACACGGGCCCTTTCCGAGCACGCGGTGCAGATGGTGCAGCGCGACCCGTCGCCGCGGGGCGACAAGAATGGGGCGGACATCAACCTGGCGCTGGATGCGCTGGAGATGGCGTTCACGCACGATCACATCAACGCGTTTGCGATCGTCAGCGGCGACAGCGATTTCATTGCGCTGGTCAACAAGCTGAAACAATATGACAAGCGGATCTTCGTGGTGGGCGGCCGCGCATTTACGAGCACGATTCTGCAGAAGAACTGTCATGAGTTCATCTCGTATGAATCGGTGATCGACGAGCGCGGCGGGCGGCACGGGGAGCGGCCGCAACAGCCGCCGCAGCAGCAACAGCAGGAGCGCCAGCAGGACCGGCCGCAACAGCCGCAAGGCCAACAGCAGCAGCGCCCGCCGCACAAGCGCGTGGTGCTCGACCTGGCACAGGCTATGCCGCTGGTGGAGCGTGCCTTGGGAGTATTGGAGCGGCGCGAAGTGCGGCCGCAGCTCGGGTTGCTGAAATCCACCATGCTGCAATTGGATTCCACGTTCAACGAGAAGGCATACGGCGCCAACTCGTTCACCGATTTCGTGGAGAAGCTGCAGAAGGCGGATTACGTGGAGGTGACCGGCGGCGAAGGCCGCTACATGATCCGCATGAAAGGCGCGGCGCCGGAAAAGCCTGGCAACAAGCCGGAAGAAGCGATTCCGCTGCTGCGCGACGTCCTGGAAACGCACCGTATGGAAATCGACGACGGCGCCATGGCCGAGGAACTGGCGGAATGGGTGCGGCAGGAACAGCCGAATTTCGACTGGACGCGGTACGGCTTCCAGGAATTCAGCGAGCTGCTGAACTACGCGCAAGACAAGGGTTTGGTGCGCAACCAGGCAGACGAGGAGCGCGGGCTGATCGTCTATCTGGGCTCGGAATTCCATCCGCCGGCTCCGCCGCCGGAGCCGGAACCGCTGGTGGAAGTGGAGGAAGAAGAAGGCGAGCAGCCGCTGGTACCGGGCCAGCCGACCGCCACGGGAGAAATTCCGATTCCGGAGCCGCCTCCGAAACCTCAACGACGTCCACGGGCGCCCCGCAAGACGTCTTCGGAGGGTGGGCAGAAGAAGCGTACCACGCGGCCGCGGAAAAAGAGCGTGGTGTAAGAACAAGCTCTCAACCTGCAGCAACCAGCTTTTTGCTCGCTCCGAAAATCAGCACGGCGCCGAAACGGCCCACGGATGCCCACAGATGAACATGGATAAAAAATCTGTGTTCATCCGTGTTCCTCCGCGGCCTGATCTATCATCCACCGCTATACGAGCAGTTCGCGGATATCAATGCCTTTCTTGCCACCGGTGAGCGGAGCGTTCAGGAATTCCAGGACGGGGGCCATGGCTTTGAAACGGGTGACGATTTCGGCGTACAGCTCTGGACTCGTGGCCGTTTCGGGCGGAAGCTCGATCCACCAAAGGAACTGCTTGTAGCGAAGCAGGTCGGCGGCAGGGTGATCGGGGGCGAAGCCTTTGGGGACGCGCGAAAGCTGATCGCCCTGCATATCGCCGAACGTCTTCTGGATGGCGCGTGCGGCCAGCAGCTTCCGAAATTCGCCGTGGTTCTTGGCGAGATGGCCGCGAACGGCGCGGAGCGTTTCCGGCATTGGCATGTACATCCCTCCGCCTATGCCGACTTCCTTGTGTGAAACGTGGAAATAGTAACCGGCGCCGCCGCCCTCGCACGCCAGGCTGCGGTGACGGAAGCTGGCGGCTATGTGAGTCTTGTAGGGCGACTTATCCTTGCTGAAACGGGTGTCGCGGTAGAAGCGGTAGATGGCGCGAGCCGGGTCGGTGGCATAGGTGGGGGCGAAGCGGGAGAGAGCGGAATTGACGGCCTCCACCAGTTGCACCATGGGCGCTTTGACATGCTGCTCGAAAACCGGTTTGCGCGGAAGGAACCATTCACGGCGATTGTGGCGCTCGATGCCGCGGAAGAACGTGATGGCTTCTGGCGGGAAGCCGGGAAATACGGATCGCAAAGTTGAGCCTCTCTTATAATTGAAGTAAATGCCGACTACGGGGGAGGCGCTGACGCGCCTCGCCGAAATTCCCAATTTAACCGTTTCCGCGGGCACCTTGCTGGCGCCGTATACGCGATTCGGCATCGGCGGCCCGGCCGATGTATACGCCGAAACCGACACGATTGAATCTTTCGTGGCGGCAATGGCCGCGGCGCGGGAGATCGGGATGGCGACGATGGTGATCGGCGGGGGCACCAATCTGATCGTTTCCGATGATGGCTTCCGCGGGCTGGTGCTGCGCTACCGTGGCGATTCGCTGCTTCAGGGTAACAGGCGGGTGGTGGCGCAGGCGGGCGCCACGCTGCAGGAGCTGGTAGATTTTTCGATCGCCCATGGGTTGGCGGGAGTCGAGACGTTGGCGGGGATTCCGGGGTCGGTGGGAGCGGCCGTGTACGGGAATGCGGGCGCGTACGGGCATGCCATCGCGGAACGGGTGGCCCAGGTAGAGTTCTACGACGGCCAGTGCGTGCGCGTGATTGGCAACGCGGAATGCGAGTTCCGGTACCGCGAGAGCATATTCAAGAACCGGAAAGACTGGATCATCTTTTCCGTGCAACTGCTGCTGGAGGAGGGCGACGGCGCCCTCCTGCGGCAGAGTGCCGACGAGATCATGCGGGTGCGCAACCAGAAATTTCCGGTCACCATGAAGTGCGCGGGCAGCATTTTCAAAAATCTGCTGGTTGCCGAGCTGCCGGCTGGGGTGGCGGCGCAGGTACCCGCGGCGGTAGTCCGAGAGGGCAAGATTCCGGCGGCGTGGTTCCTGGAGCAAGTTGGCGCGAAGGGCATGGTGCGGGGCGACATCCATGTGGCCGATTATCACGCCAACCTGATCTACAACGCGGGCGGTGGAACCGCGGCGGATCTGTGTGCGCTGATTCTCGAGCTGAAGACGCGGGTGCAGGCGCGGTTTGCGATGGCGCTCGAAGAAGAAGTGCAGTACGTGGGGTAAGCGCGCAGCGTAGAAGCGTTGTCCTACGGACGCGCTCGCGTGGATCAAACCAGATGCCGTTAAAGCTCGGAGGGAATCCGGCCGATTTTAGAGACGGATGCCGGAACAATTCGAGTGGCTGCCGCGGGGCGCGCGGGAACACATCCGAAGGCTGCTTCGGGCTGTGTCGCCGATGGCGGCGCGGCTGAGAGCGCGTGTGGCGGGGCGGTTGCGGGACCAGGGGTACGGGCCAGAACAGGTGCGGGCACTGGTTTCCATCACGCCGGCCGCGGCATCACGCTCAGGCAGCGTGGAGGGATTCTTCGAAAGAGCGGAGAAGAGCGGGCGGCTGCTGGCGGAGTGGGACATCGCACCGGAACGAGCGGCGCTCGCGCTGCGCGAGTTCGACCGGCTGCTGGAGGGTGAACTGGGGCGGCGGCATCAGCCGGCGCGGGAACAGTTGCAGACGGGCACCATCTTCGCGCTTTATCGTGGTTTCTGCCAGGCGCTGGCGGGGCAGGCGCGGCAGGCTGAGGAGCAGGAGCGGAGGCGGATCGGACGGGAGCTGCACGACGAAGCGGGACAATCGCTGCTGCTCCTGCGGCTGGATCTGGAATTGCTGGAGCGGGAAACGCGGGGGCCGATGGGCCGGAGGTTGCGGCAGGCGCGGCGGACGGTGGAAGGAACGATTGCGGAACTGCGGCGGATTGTGGCGGCGCTGGGGCCGGCTGTGCTGGAGCGGCTCGGACTGGCGGCTGCGTTGCGGCAGATGGCCTCGCGGTTCCGGCGGACCTATCCGGCGGCAGTGGCGTTGCGTCTGAGGGCGACGCCCAGTCTGGCGGCCGAGACCCAGGAAGTGATCTA
Source organism: Bryobacteraceae bacterium (assembly GCA_035508655.1). GTDB lineage: Bacteria > Acidobacteriota > Terriglobia > Bryobacterales > Bryobacteraceae > DATGMB01. The sequence continues at coordinate 6,381 of DATJMP010000349.1, read as the reverse complement.
TCGCGTGGCGCAGGAGGCGCTGCAGAACGCGGCCAAGCACTCGCAGGCGACGCGCGTAAACCTTTCGCTTCGAGCCGCCGATAAGAGGATCAGGCTGCGCGTCTCGGATAACGGCGCCGGCTTCAGCGCGGAAACGGCTGCCAGGCGGCCGATGTCGTACGGGCTGGTGGGGATGCGGGAGCGGGCCGAAGGATTGGGCGGCACGCTCGCGATCCGCAGCGCACCGGGCAAGGGAACGGTGGTGGTGCTGGCGTTACCGGTTTCCGCGGGAAAGCGTTCATGGCCAAGATTCGAGTCTTGATTGCGGATGATCACACTTTGTTCCGGCAGGGGATCCGGACGCTGCTGGCGGCCGAACCCGACCTGGAAGTGGCCGGGGAGGCTGCCGACGCAGCAGAAGGATTGGGGGTTGCGGAGCGGACGAGGCCCGACGTCGTGCTGATGGACATCGGCATGCCGGGGATGAGCAGCTTCGAGGCCGCGCGGCAGATGCGCAAGGCCCGGCCGGAGACGCGCATCGTCTTTCTCTCCATGTATGACGACGAGGATTACCTGGCGGAATGCGTGGAACTCGGCGCGAGCGGCTATGTGCTCAAGGACAGCCCCGTGGAACAGTTGCTTACAGCCATTCGAGAGGCGAACCGGGGCGGCAGCTTTCTCAGCCCGCGGCTGGTGACGCGTCTGGTGGACGGCTTCCGGCTGCAGGGAAGGGGCGCGGATCGCGAGCGGTTCGGGCGGCTGACCAACCGGGAGCGCGAAGTCCTTAAACTGCTGGCGGAGGGCAAATCGGTCAAAGAGATTGCCGGCAGCTTCGAGTTGAGCGTGAAGACCGTGGAGGCGCACAAATTCAACCTCATGCGCAAACTGAACATCCATAACAAGGCGCAATTGGTGCAGTATGCAATACGGAAAAAGATCATCCGGCTGCCGGAGCCGGCTTTCGCCTAGGATTTTGCGCGCGTGATATGCTCCGGAGAAAATGGTCCAGAAGGGGAATCGTCCGGGTCAGGGCGGCTTTGTCGGAAAAGATCCGGGAGTCGCGACCCGGCCGAAAATCGATCGAAGGTGACGGCTATTACAGGAATACTGGAGAGCGGGATGTGATAAAGGCCGGGCTTAGTCCGGTTCGAGGAGAGGGACGATGGGACTTGCCGAAAAACACTGTGTTCCCTGCCGTGGAGGAGTACCGCCGCTGAAGGGCGAGGAGTTGGAGAAACTGCGGGCGCAACTTCCCGGCTGGCAGGTGGTGGACGAGCACCATTTGGCCAAGCTATTTACGTTTCCGGATTTCCGCTCGGCGCTGGATTTCGTGAACCGGGCCGGAGCGGTGGCGGAGGAAGAAGGGCATCACCCCGATTTGTATCTTTCATGGGGCAAGGTAGAAGTGCGGACGTGGACGCACAAGATCGACGGGTTGACGGAAAGCGATTTCATCCTGGCGGCGAAGATCGACCGGCTGTAAGAGCACCGGGGCGGGCGCGTTCCGGCGGCGAATGGATGGCCGGAAGGGCTCGGCGGGTGCTGGTATTCTGATTACATGCGAATGACGCGCCGCACGCTGGCGGCAGTGGTGATGGCGCCTGCGGCGGCTCTCGCGGCCCAGACGGCGGCAACGCCGCCGCTGGCGCAGACACCGCAACCGACGGATAGTTTGGATTCCGCGCGCCGCCAGATTCACAACAATGCCGCCGCGCTGGCCCGCTTCGATCTACCCATGGCCACGGAGCCGGCATTCCGGTTTGAAGCATGATGGACGTTTTCTTCTCCACCATTGCGGAGATCAATGCCCATCTGGTGGCCAAGGATTTTTCCGCCGAAGAATTGGCGCGGGCGTTTTGCGACCGCCTGCAACAGCTTGGCCCGCGCTACAACGCGCTGGCGCTGGCGCTGCCCAAGGAGGCGCTGCGCAAGGCCAAGGACGCGGATGCGGACCTCAAACGCGGCCGGCTGCGCGGCCCGCTGCAGGGGATTCCGTACGGCGTCAAGGACCTGATCAGCTATGCCGACCATCCCACGACGTGGGGCGCGAAGCCGTATGCGGAGCAGGTGTTCGATTACAGCGCGACGGTGGTAGAGAAATTGGACGGCGTGGGGGCGGTGATTGCAGGCAAGCTCTCTACGGTGGAACTGGCGGGCGGCGGCGGCTACCGTTTCGCCTCGGCCTCCCTCACCGGCCCGGGGCTGAACCCGTGGGACCCGACGCGCTGGGCGGGCGGCTCTTCGAGCGGACCGGCCGCGGCAGTAGCGGCGGGGCTGGTTCCGTTCGCGATCGGTTCAGAGACTTCGGGCTCGATTGTCACGCCGGCCTCGTTCTGCGGTGTGACGGCCATCCGCCCGACCTACGGCCTGGTGAGCCGGCATGGAGCGATGGCGCTCTCCTGGACACTGGATAAGCTGGGACCGTTCGGGCGGAGCGCGGACGATTGTGGACAGATTCTGCAGGTGATCGCGGGCGGGGATGCGCGCGACCCCGGCTCGGCCGGAAAGCGGTTTTACTATACGCCGCAATACACGCGACCGTTGAAAGATCTGAAAGTCGGCTACGCAGAGGTGGACTTCACCGACCGTGCCGACCCTTCGGCCCGCGCCGCCTTCGCCGAGGCCATTTCCGTGCTGAGGGCGATGGGCGTGCAACTAATGGAGGCCAAGCTGCCGGATTTGCCGTACGGGCCGGTTCTGTCGCTGATTCTGGACGGCGAAATGGCTTCGATTTTTGAGCCGCTGGTGACCAGCGGCCGGGTCGACGAATTGGCCGACGAGTCACAGATTGCGGGGCTGAAGGCCAGTTTGGAGGTTTCGGCGAAGGATTATCTGCGGGCTATGCGCATCCGGCGCATCATCCAGCAGGAGATCTCGACCCTGTTTACGGAGATCGACGTGCTATTGGCGCCGGGACGTTCGGGGCCCGCGCCAAAGGCGGACATGGACCTCAACGGGCCGGCTCCGGCTCCAGGTGCGCGGGTTACGCAGGCGAGCGCCCGGAACACGCCCGCGGGAATGCGCGGAATCGTCCAGGCGGGGAACCTGGCCGGGCTGCCGGCGTTGGTGCTGCCCTGCGGATTTGCCGACCAGCTCCCAGTGGCACTGCAACTGGTGGGAGCGCCGTTTACCGAAAATACGCTGCTAGCCATCGGCCGGGAATTTCAGACGCGTACCGACTGGCACAGACGCCGCCCGGCGGTTTAAGGCCGATGCGCGCTCGTGGTGCGGCGGCCCGGCGCTGGTTTGTGAGCGGGCGTGTGCAGGGCGTGGGATTCCGCTATTTCGCCCGCCAGACCGCAAGCCTGCTGGGATTGACGGGCTACGCGCGCAATCTCGATGACGGCCGGGTGGAGGTGTACGCGGCCGGACCCAACGACAAGCTGGACGAATTTGCGGCGCGCCTGCGGCAAGGCCCCCGCTGGGCGGACGTGAGGGGATTCGAAGAGCAGGAAGCAGCGCCGGAGCGCCACGGGTCGTTCGAGACGTGGTAAGGAATTCCGAACCTCAGAGGGCTGTGCTGGAGACAGCGCCTCGTGCCCGTCGGAAGCCCGGGGTGCTCGCCCGAAGGGCCTGAGATTGGCAGGTAAACCGCCTGCTCCACCGGCCACCGAGAGTACAATGTGGTCAGGATGAGAGTGGACTTGCCAAGGCGGCAAGCGATTGTGTAACAGTAATAATTTCAGGAGGAATTTTATGGTTGAATGCCCGGTATGCGAAGGCAAAATCGACGTGGATGAAGAAGACGTCGACGAAGGCGATACCATCAGCTGCGATGAGTGTGGCGCAGACCTCAAAGTAATCGGGACGGATCCTTTGGAACTGGAATCAGCGGACGAGTTGGAAGAGGAAGACGAAGACGAGGAAGAGGGGTTCATCGAAGACGAAGAGGAAGAGGCCGACGAGGACTGGAGATAGCGTGATGAATGACAGCCATAGCAGCCTGCGCGCGAGCCTGACGCGACGAAACGGGCTGCGGCTGATTGCCGCGCTGACGATCGCTGTGTGCCTGGTTTCGAGCGGCCTCCTGTTGGCCCAGAAGAAACCGAAAAAGGGCCAGGAGACGCGCAGTGTACAGGGGACTGTTACCACCGAAAACGACGCTCCCGTGGCGGGCGCCGTGGTGCAGTTGAAGAACACCAAGACGCTGCAGATCCGATCCTTCATCACCAGGGAAAACGGCACGTATGTGTTTTACGAGCTGAGCCCCGACGTGGATTACGAGCTCACCGCCAGAGCCAACGGCGCCACCAGTGGATCGAAGACGCTGAGTTCCTTCGACTCGCGCACCGCCGCCATCATCAACCTGAAACTCAATCCCAAGAAATAGCCTTGGAACAAAGACCGTTTGCGTGGGCCGGCGTGCCTGTACCGGTGATCGGGCAGGGCACGTGGATGCTTGAAGACGATACCGCGGTGGAGGTGCTGCGCGCGGGGCTGGATCTGGGCATGACCCATATCGACACCGCGGAGATGTACGGCAGCGGGCGGAGCGAGACTATTGTCGGCACAGCGATTGCGGGGCGGCGGGACCAGGTGTTCCTGACGAGCAAGGTGCTGCCCTCCAACGCATCCTACGCCGGAACTCTACGCGCCTGCGAGGCAAGCCTGCGGCGGCTGGGTACGGAGCGGCTCGACCTCTACCTGCTGCACTGGCAGGGCAGCCATCCGATCCGGGAGACGATGCGGGCGATGGAGAAGCTGGTGGCGGAGAAGATGATCCGCTACATCGGGGTGAGTAATTTCGACGTACCGGAACTGCAGGAGGCCGAGGCCGCGCTGCGGCACGAGCGGATGGCCTGCAACCAGGTGCTGTATCACCTGCGGGACCGGGGCATCGAGCGGAGGCTGATTCCCTATTGCACGCGGCGCGAGATCGCCGTGGTGGGATATTCGCCCTTCGGGCACAGCCGGTTTCCCAACAGCCCGGTGCTGAACGAAGTGGCGGCACGATACGGTCGGACGCCGCGGCAGGTGGCGCTTCGGTTTCTCACGCGCGATCCTAACGTGTTCACGATTCCGAAAACGTCGCGGATCGAGCGCGTTCGCGAAAACGCGGGCGGCGCCGGATGGGAGCTGGCGGAAGAAGATATTGCGGCTATCGACCGCGCTTTTCCAGCCCCCGCTCACGATGTGCCGCTCGGCATGATCTGAAACGGCGCGGACCGCGGCGAGGAATCGTTTAGGAAGACTCCGGCTTAGAATCGGAGATGTGCTCGCCCTGGCTGTTCTCGTTCTGAACCACGTGGCAGTGATCGACGTCGCCGGCGGAACAGTAAAAGCGAACCGGGCGGTAGCGATCGAAGCTGGAACAATCAGCTCTGTAGCTCCGGCGCATTCGTATCACGTGCCGGAAGGAGCCCGTGTCCTGGATTTACCCGGGCGTTACCTGGCGCCGGGCCTGATCGACATGCACGCGCATGTCCTGTTCCCGCCGCTGGGTCCGGATGGGAGACCGCTTCCCAGTTTTGATCGCGACACCGCTTTGCAGATGCTGCGCACTCTGCTGGCATACGGAATCACCACCGTGCGGGACACGGGCGACGCTACTGAGGCGGCGGTGACGATGCGGCGGTTGATCGCCAGCGGAAAGGTGATTGGTCCCGACATGCTGACGGCAGGCCGCATTCTGACGAAGTCTCCCTTGCCACACGCTATCTATGCGCCGGTCGCCAGCGTGGAAGAGGTCCGAAAGGAAGTGGACTGGCAGGCGAAAGTGGGAGTGGATTTCATCAAGGTCTATGCCGACATGCCTCCTTCTTTTGTGCGGGCGGCAATCGACGAGGCGCGCCGGTACGGTGTGCCGGTGATCGGACATTTGCAGGCGACAACCTGGACCGAGGCCGCGCGCATGGGGATCAGCGCAATCTGCCACGCTTCGCCGTGGGCTCGGGAATATCTTCCGGCGGAAGCACAGGCGGCGTACCAGGAAACCATGTGGGGCCGAGTCTACTGGCTGGAGCATGTGGATCTGCGGTCTCAGACCATCCTCGAGATGATGGACGCCCTGGTGCGGAACCACGTGCCGGTGGACCCGACCCTGATGGCCTTCAGGACGAAGTTCTGGGGAGACGATCCATATTACACGGCAAGCCCGCACCGGTCGCTGGCGCCTCCAAAGCTGTGGGCCGGCTGGCCGCAAAGGAGCAACACGGCTGACTGGACGGCCGCTCAATATCGCGAAGCGAGGGCGCAGTGGCCCAAGCTCCTGGCTCTGGTGAAGGCCCTCTTCGACCACGGCGTTCTGCTGACGGCCGGAACGGACACTCCGTTCCCGTGGATCATTCCAGGGATCAGCCTGCACGAGGAATTGCAACTCCTCAGCCACGCGGGACTACCGACGCCAGCGGTGCTGCGGACGGCCACGGTTAATGCCGCGCGGGCGCTCCGCCGGGAGAAGGA
>DATJMP010000348.1:0-2436 GCA_035508655.1 Bryobacteraceae bacterium | reverse complement strand
CCGAGCAGCAGGCTCAAGTGGGGCCGGACGGCATCTACTATGCGACACGGCTGCGCGGCGCGCGAAATGACCTGGCGAAACGGAAGCTCGGCTTCTCACCGCGAAGGCTCGAGTGGCTGTCGAAGGCAACCATGGAATCTGGCGCAGGTCCGATATCGGCCGGCTAAACCAACGCCGTTACCCGGTGAGCCCACGGAGGCGAGGCCGAACAGGGAGGTTGAAATCCCTTCGGCCTCTCCGCGTCAAAATAACTACTTCTTCTTGCCTTGGGCGGCCACGGCGTCCATGGCGGCTTTGACTTTTTGGGGATCGCCGAGGTAGTAGCGGTTGAGCGGTTTCAGGTTGCTGTCTAACTCGTAGACCAGCGGCATGCCGGTGGGAATATTCAGCTCCACAATGTCGTGGTCCGAAATTCCGTCGAGGTATTTGACCAGCGCGCGGAGACTGTTGCCGTGGGCGGCCACCAGCACCTTGCGGCCGGACTGAACCGCGGGGGCGATGGTCCCGTGCCAGTAGGGGAGGAAGCGCGCGACCGTATCCTTAAGGCACTCGGTGAACGGCAGATCCGCGGGGCTCAGGCCCGCGTAGCGGGGGTCGCGGCCGGGGAAGCGCTCGTCATCGGGCTCCAGCGCGGGCGGCTGGATATCGTAGCTGCGGCGCCAGATCTTGACCTGAGCCTCGCCGAATTTGGCGGCCGTTTCGGCCTTGTTCAGGCCTTGCAGGGCGCCGTAGTGGCGCTCGTTGAGACGCCACGAGCGCTCCACAGGGATCCACATGAGATCCATCTCGTCGAGGATGGTCCAGAGCGTGCGGATGGCGCGCTTGAGCACGGAGGTATAGGCCATGTCGAAGGTATAGCCTTCGGCCTTCAACACCACGCCGCCCTCTTTGGCCTCCTGCCGGCCCTTCTCGGAGAGGTCGACATCGGTCCAGCCGGTGAAGCGGTTTTCCTTGTTCCACGTGCTTTCGCCGTGGCGGACCAGAACCAGTTTGGTCATCGGCGGTAAGCCTTTCGTCCCGGGAATTTCGCCGACGAGCCGAGTTCCTCTTCGATGCGGAGCAACTGGTTGTACTTGGCGATGCGGTCCGTGCGGCTGGCGGAGCCGGTTTTGATCATCCCCGCGCCCATGGCCACCGTAAAATCGGCGATGAAGGCGTCCTCGGTTTCGCCGGAACGGTGCGACACGACGGCGGTATAGCCGGCGCGGCTGGCAATAGACATGCACTCAACCGTCTCGGTCACCGAGCCGATCTGGTTGAGCTTGATGAGGATGGAATTGGCGATGCCGCGCGAGATGCCGCGCTGGAAGATCTCGGGATTGGTGACGAAGATGTCGTCGCCGACCAACTGGATCTTATCGCCGAGGGCTTTGGTGAGCAGCGCCCATCCGTCCCAGTCCTCTTCCGACATGCCGTCTTCGATGTTCACGATGGCGGGGTACTTGCGAACCCATTCCGACCAGTATTCGACCATCTGCTCGGAAGTGCGCTGGCTCTTGTCGGACTTCTTGAAGACATATTTACCGTCCTGGTAGAACTCGCTGGCGGCAGGATCGAGACAGATGCCGATCTGTTCGCCGGGCTTGTAACCGGCCTGGGTGATGGCTTCGAGGACGGACTCGATGGCTTCCTCATTGGACTTCAGCATGGGGGCGAAGCCGCCCTCATCGCCGACCGCCGTGGAGTAGCCTTTCTTGCTGAGCACTTTCTTGAGCGTGTGGAAGACCTCGACGCCCATGCGGAGCGCTTCGGAGAAACAGGGCGCGCCGTAGGGGGTGATCATGAACTCCTGGACGTCAACGGAGTTGTCGGCGTGGGCGCCGCCGTTGATGATGTTCATCATGGGCACGGGGAGCGTGTTGGCTCCGACGCCGCCGAGGTAGCGGTAGAGCGGGGTCATCTGGGAAGCGGCGGCGGCGCGGGCCGCGGCCATGGAAACGGCGAGGATGGCGTTCGCGCCGAGCTTCCCTTTATTGTCCGTGCCGTCGAGATCGATCATAGCCTTGTCGATCTCCGCCTGATTGGTGGCATCTTTGCCGGTCAGGGCTTTGGCGATTTCCTTGTTGATGTGGCCCGCGGCCTTGGTGGTGCCTTTGCCGAGGTATCGCGACTTATCGCCGTCCCTCAGCTCGACCGCTTCGTGCTCGCCGGTGGACGCACCGGACGGCACAGCCGCTCGTCCCATGCTGCCGTCCGCGAGATATACATCCGCCTCGACGGTGGGGTTGCCACGTGAATCCAGAATCTGTCTGCCTGTGATTTGAACGATGGTTGTCAATGGTCTACTCCTAGAAATTGGGGCCAGGGGCCTCCGTTTGGGGGCCGGGGGCCAGGGACTGGGGGCCGGGGATGCGCCGTAAACGCTTCTCCAGCGCGTCACGCAAGTGGTACAACTGCTTGCTCAGAATTCCGCATTCGGCTTGAATGGGCTGCAAC
>DATJMP010000347.1:0-4784 GCA_035508655.1 Bryobacteraceae bacterium | reverse complement strand
CCCGGTTTGAAGAACCCCAACATGGCGCCCGCCGCGGAATGAGAGGCATCCTCTTCGTAGGCGTGGTCGGGGGAAGCCGCGGCGGGTTCGGCCCCATGGGAGCCGCCGTTCTGCTGCACCACGTGCGCCAGTTCGTGGGCCAGCAGCGCATCGCCGGCCAGCGTGCCGGGGCGGAACTCGCCGGAGCCGAAAGCCACATCGTGCCCAATGGTGAAGGCGCGGGCGTTCAGTTCCTGATTCAACTGCGATGCGCGCGTATCGGTATGGATCCGCACGTGGCTGAAGTCGAAGCCGAAAGCGGTTTCCATGCGCGAGCGGATGCCGCCTTCGAGCGGACGCCCGCCGCTTAGTTGGTTGCGAACCGCGGCAGGATGGGCCGCGGCCGCGCCCCCTGTCCGTCCCTGAAAGGAAACCTGCTCGCTCGAATGTCCCGCCGAGCCTTCCAGGGACGCGTCCGGCTCCATGGGCGCGCCATTGGGGATGCCGGTCATCTGGCCGGTGGCGAGCCAGGTCAGCATACCGCGCTGCACGCGGGCCCGCAGCAGCCCGATATAATCCCGCGCGCTTCGCACGGCGGCGGTCTCCGGAGCGAATCGCCGCAGGGCGCGCTCCAGTTGGGCGGCGCCGCGGGCAGCGTAATACCCGAACCAGCGGTCGATATAGGGGCAGGGGCGCGAAGGTTTTCCGGCGGAGGCCCGCGTGGCCTCGGCCGTCTCCGTGACCGCGTTGCGGGCGAGATCCAGAAACTCGCTTTTGCGCATGGCGCCGGAGGGAGGCCGCCGTTCCGAATCGTCCACGATCAGCGCGCGGACGGGCTCTGTGCCGCTATCAACGGCCTCCGGCGCCTCCTTGCGCTGGATGGATTCCTCCTCGTCCTCTTCCTGGCAGGCCGCGCATTTGCGCTGGATGGCAGGGGCCGGCAGCGTGTGGACGACGGCTTCCGCCGCACGGTCGGCCTCTTCCTCGGCGGGATCCCCCGCTTCTTTCATCTGGCAGCGCGGGCAGCCGCCGCCGCAGGGGCAAGTCTTGCGTTGCAGCATGGGCGCTGCGGCCTCGGAGATCCCGAGGGAGCGCGCGGGCCGCCGGGGTTTGGCCTGGGCGGATTCCTTGGTCGCGGCTTGGGCAAGCGCCAGCATGTTGCCTTATCCGTGTGCCGCTACCGTGCCACGGGACTTGCAGGCACGGAGCCCGCTGTCTTTGCTCATCATAGTGCCGAAGTCTTAATGCACGAGCTGAATCACTTTAGCGCCAGAGACCAGCGCCGGATCGCAGCGAAGCTGGTCGCGACAGGCGCTCGAAACAAGGGTCACGTCTTGCCCTTCTACCTTAACCGGAAAGAAATCCGTTCTGTCATCCTGCGGCAACGCCCGGCTCAGCGCTCTGTGCTTTTCAGCCCTCAATATGTCCCGGCTCCCCTTGCGGAAATTTCGCCTCATCCCTACCCAGATACACATCCGGGCGCCAAGGTTCCACGTCGGCACCCTCCGGGGCTGCGGTACGTTGTGGTGCCGCGCCCAACCACCAGATCGTTGGCATCCAAGATTCCGCTTCCTATGTCAGTCAAGGCTACGATGGCGATTTTCGATCGGAGCGGGCGACTGCCATGCGTACAAAGACCTCCAGGTCGCGCCGATAAACGTCCGCTAATCTCTCCAGGTCGCTCCAATCCTCTGTTTCTCGGGAATCCCGGAGATCGTGAATCAACTGCTTTGTGAGGCGCGCGAACTCCGCTGGATCGGGTTTCGTAAAGTAGTGTCGATGAATCGTATTGAGCACCTTCATGAACTCGCTGTTGCGGGTCTGAGCCGAGACCAATTCGTTAAACAGCCGCTGTTCTTTCGCGAATGATTCCACCAGAATCATTCGCAGGGTGCGGTCGATGGGGTCCAGGCCAACAGCGGCCACTGAACTGATCGCGAGAAAACGAAATGCGAAGGGGTCTTCCGGCGGCGCGCCGTGAAGCCAGAAAATGGCAAGGTCCAGCGCGGCCGACAACCAGATCGCGTCCGGATTGATCGCATCTTTCGAAGGACGATCGATCGCGGCCCGGGCGGGCGCGGCCACCGCACGGATCGAGTCGCGCACGGGCAGGATGACCTCCGGCGGCAGAACGGAAATGACGTCGAGAGGGCGAATGTCCAGATCCAACCCGATCAGGCGATTCTGGTTGTCGAGAAAAAATTCGGAGCCCAGGCCTTCGGCACCCGCAATCGGACCAGGTTCAGGGCCATCGCCATCGCCCCAATCGACGGAGATCATGTTGGATGGCGAATTGAGGACCGCCCGCCCCGCGGGACACACATCGCAGCTCTGTTCGAACAGCACAATGGGCACCATCATCATGGCCAGACCTTGACAGCAGCGAAGTCTCCGGCCTGTTGCGCAATCCAGTCATCCAGGCTGACCGCACGCTCGGGATCCCCCGCTCTGAGTGTCGGTTGGTTGTAGAGTATCCTGAGATCCGCCAGCCTGCGTTGAGGAACGAAGCCACCGTTCCCAAATGCCGTATGAATGAACTGGGTATTGTTCGCTGGTGTCACGACAATCGTTCCCGTTCGATAGAACACCCAGTTGCCATTCCGCGTTGCCAGCACTACCTGAGGGTTATTAATGGTCTCGATCACAATGTCGTCCGGTACGCGGTGATCGAGCGCGCCGGCATGGCCCCGTGCGACAGGCGCTTGGGCGCGGGGGCGAGCGATGATTTCCCCGCGTATGGCATCGAGTTCGGCACGGCTGAATCCTAGTGCCGAGCCTGCACGATTGCGGGCCGCAACGCGCTCCTGGCGGTAGCTGGTCTTTTCTCTTCCGGCCTCTTCTCCCCCGGATTCTTTGACCGGCTCGGCCTTCCCTTTACCCGTGTCCCTGGGGCGGGGGGCTCCTTTGCCGGAATCTTCCTCGAGTTCCTCCTCGTCCGTGTACCTGGGCTGAGGAGATGCCTCGCCGGGATCCTCGATGTCTCGTTCCCTTTCTCCTTCGGAAACAACCGGATGCCCCGGTCCGGTTTCGCCAGCCACCGCCCCACTCGTGTCCGCTGCTCCCTCGATCGGATCAGGCGTTGGCATCGGAGGCTCCGGCTCCTTCATCTCCGTAATCGGGTCGATGTCTGGCGCAGTCCCGCCGCCGCCCTGCCTGTTTCCGGCCGCCTCCACCATCGGCGCGCCTGACAGAGTTACCCCTTCGGTCGCCTCTCCGAATCCTGCCCAGCCGGCGATCTTCTTTTCGTCGTCTGTGAACCAGCGTGCGACGCCTCCCATAATTGCGCCCAACGGCGATGCCACCGAAGCTTCGTACCCCTGGGCCATGGACTTCAGCATTTCGTCTTTTTCCTGCTGCTCCTTCAGGGCCTTGATATCCGCATCGGTGAGTGCTCTCATCCAAGGACCGCTGCCCCGGCCATGGACGTAGTCGTCGAATTGGTTGATGGCATTCACCAGGCAATCCTTGAACTCTTGCTGGTGGGCCTCGCTGCTCGGCCAGGAGCACCCGTACCTTTTCATGATTCCCCAGGCACGAGCGTCCATGTGGTTTAAAAACAGGTCCTGGATCTGATTGCTGAATAAAGATTGATGTTTGAGGATTGTCGATCGCAAAGCGATGAGATCGGTATAGAGCTGGTCCGCCCCTTCCTCCTGTCGCTTCTTCTCCTCCTCTGCCTCGGCGATTTTCCGCTGATCCATTTCCCTGATCTCCGGGATGTCTTCTTCGGAAAAGCACTTTTGTCCGCCGCACGCATGTGGATCGAATGCCATCAGACCCGTTACGGAAAGGGCATTCTTGTCGAGGACCGTCACTTCCACCTTGGGCGCCCAATCGTACATCGGGAGATGCGTCTGCGGACCGGTTTCCGGATCGGCCCACGGATTCACCCAGGTGAAAACGCCCGGGGCTCCCTCGTAATCGCCATTCTCCGTTTGCGTGAGCGTGTACTCGCCGGCGTCCAATTCGTTCCGCACCACCCTCACTGACTCGGTAGCATGATTCTGGCTATCCCCCACCGATGGAGGGTCCGTGGTGGAAACGTACGCCATGGCATCGCCTGTCCTTTTTGCGAACGCCACAATCTTGACGATGCTCTTCCGTGCCGCCCAGGGATCGTACGGGCTGCGTTGCACCGAGGCGACCTCCGCGCTGTTCTGTTGGACCACGTGAGCCAGTTCATGTGCCAGGAGTCTGCGGCCTTCCTGCGTCTCCGGACGATACTGTCCCGCGCCGAACACGATGTCGTTGCCGCTCGTATATGCCTTGGCCGAAATCGCTGCCGCGGATGCCGACGCTTCGCTCCCCGTGTGTATGCGGACCCGAGAAAAATCGCGGGCGAAGCGCGATTCCATAAACGCGCGTGTGGCCGGGGCTGCCGGTTGGCCCGGTGAGCGCAGTGCCCGATGAACGATCGGAGGTGCAATGCTCGGAGCGGGCGCGCCTCCCGGCGTTTTCATCTGCACCTGGTTGCTTTCCGCACCGGCTGCGGGCTGCCACGAACCCGCGTCCGGCGTGCGCATGACGCGATCGGCGATGCGGTCGGCTTCCAGTTCGTACTGGTCGTCCACGGGACCCACCGTCAGCTTGGTCTGAATTGCCTCCTCGCCTTCCGCCTCCCTCTGGCACCGCGGGCAGCCGCCGCCGCAGGGGCATGTCTTGCGTTGCAGTACGAGCGCGGAGGCCTCTGGGATTCCGGCGGAGCTTGCGGGCTGCCCGGGCTTTGCCTGGGTGGATTCCTTGGTCGCGGCTTGGGCAAGCGCCAGCATGTCGTCTATTTTTGGGCGGGTTTTTGGGCGGGCGGC
>DATJMP010000346.1:0-29956 GCA_035508655.1 Bryobacteraceae bacterium | reverse complement strand
ATTTCGAAAGACCCCGTTCATCATGGTGAAAACGGGGCGCACTTTTTCCTGCTGGCCGGCATCGAGCATCTTGAAAATCTGCGCGAATGCCTTCAGCTCGATGCCGGCCATGCGGGCCTCCAGAGCGGCGTAAGCGTGGTTCGCCTGCGCAATTTCCGGAGAGCCCTTGCCGCCCGCGATGGCGGCGGCCAGGCCGGCGCGGCTCTCGGCCATTTGTTCGCGCAAAGGCGCCGCTTCTTTTTGGCCCGCATCCATGATGTCCTTGAAGTTCTTCTTCTGCTCCCGGGAGAGCTGCAAATATTCGGCCACGCGGTCGAGGCGGTTCGTGTGTTCCTCCCCGTACACGGGAGCATCCTCATTGCTGTTGCGGCTGCCGCCGCGCTGTGCCGCGGCGATGCCGGCGATAGCGGCCAGGACGCCGGTCACGAGACATAGTCGACGAAACATGGCTCTCGTTCCTCCTACTGCCCACGCTCCGAATCGAACATCCCCGCCATCAGCTCAAAGGCTTGGGGAGCGCGGGACTGTTGACCGGGTTTCAGCATGGCGCATATCTTGGCCAAGGCATTCCCTTCGACCTCGGCCATACGCCCGGCAATCTCGGCGTAATGGTCCAGCAATTTCTGCAGTTCCTCCGGCGGCTTGCCGTCGATGATGGCGGTTGCAATGTCTGCACGCTGATTATCCATCTCCTCGCGAACCGGCCGTGACTGGTCGCGGGCGGCGGCAAGGATGATGGAAAGTTCGTCCTTTTGCTTGCCGTTGAGCCTGAGCTTCTCGGCGATCTGATCGGCCCGTGTGGCGCGTGGAGCGCGGCGCATGGGGATGCTTCCCATCCCGCTATTTCCCATCCCACCTCCACCTCCGCCGCGCTGCGCCGGCAGAAGGCCGGCCGCCAGCATTCCGGCCAAAAATAAATTGCGGACCATTGCACCTCCTCAAACAGCGGAACAGGACCTGGAACTCTGCTCCCCAAGTGAATTTAAACACGATTCACTCTGCCATGTGAAATCGTACGCTCATGGCATTGATCTAGCGTTTCATGTTTTGACGAGGGCCGGGAGCGCCGGCTTAGGTTCAGAAATTGACAAATCTTTTCAATGTGCAAGGTGATGGATTAGTACAATTGGAGTAAAGACAGCTTTAGCTTGCGTAATGCCCGGCACAGCGGGGCGAGCTGCCTGGGTGGTCGGGATCGGCCCGGCCGCAATGGGGATGTCTTTGTCTTCGTCTAATCTGCACTCCGGGCGGATAACGGCAATTACTGGGACCAGAACCGGTGAACCCCGGCTTCCGCCGCGCACCCGTTTTGCGTTCTTCTGGATTGCCCTGATATCCGTGCTCCTCACGGTCACGGCGCTGGCACTGAACCACCAGTATCGGGCCGAGGTCGGATGGGTGGCCCACACCTACGACGTCCGCCTTGCCATTCGCGAAGCCGTGGTCTCAGTCTGGGGCGCGGACCGAAATCTACGCAACTTCGCTCTCACCGGGGAGGAGTCGTACCTGCGCGGCATGCAGACAGACGCGGCCAACGCCCACGGATTCCTTCGACAATTGCGGGAGCTGGTTGCTGATAACCCGGCGCAGCTCGAGAAATTCGCCCGCCTGCGTCCGCTTGTGGAAGCAATCCTGTCCGACGAGCAGCAGACTCTTAACGAGTGGAAACGCTCCGGCTTACGCGCGGCCCTCAATCCTTCCGAGATTGGCGGCACGGAGCATCTGATGACACAGGCCCGCTCTATCGCCGACGACATGATGCAGGAGGAGGCGCAGCTGTTGCTAGCCCGCACCCGCAGGGAGGGCGAGATTAACCTTGCAACCGAGCTGGTATTCGCCTGTGCCACCCTTTTCACGCTCGGCCTGCTGATCTGGACGGCGCGCCTTCTGCGCGAAAATGCAACCAGGCGCGATCAGGCCGAACAGGAACTGCAGCAGAAGGTCTACGAAATCGAAGGCCTGAACCAGGGGTTGGAACAGCGCGTCGGCGAGCGCACGGCCCAGCTGCAGAAATCCAACCAGGAGCTCGCGCGTTCGAACGAAGCCAACCGCCTCCTGGCGTCGGTGGTGGAGTCCTCCGAGGACGCCATCGTTGCCCGGTCGCTCGAGGGCATCATCGAGAGCTGGAATTCGGGCGCGGAGCGTCTCTATGGATACCACGCCCAGGAGATCATCGGCCGGAACATTCATATCCTGCTGCCGCCCGGCCGCGCGGCCGAGGAAGTGGGCATCATGGATCGGCTGTGCGCCGGCCACCCGGTGGAGCATTACGAGACCGTGCGCCTGAGGAAAGACGGTACGCCGGTCGACGTATGGCTCACTATTTCGCCGATCCGGGACGAATCCGGCAAGATCGTCGGCGCGTCCCATATCTCCCGCGACATCACGGATCAGAAAGCCAGCGCCGAAGCGATCCGCCAGGCGCAGAAGCTGGAGAGCCTGGGCGTCCTGGCGGGCGGCATCGCGCATGACTTCAATAACCTGCTGGTGGGGATTCTCGGCAACGCCAGCCTGGCGGCTGATTCCATTCCGGCGGATTCGCCCGCCAGGCGGAATATTCAGGATGTAATCACCGCGGGCGAGCGCGCGGCGGCCCTGACCCGCCAGATGCTCGCCTATTCCGGCCGAGGCCGCTTCGTCATCGACCGCATCGATCTCTCGGCCTATGTCCGGGAGACGGTTCCTCTCCTCGAAGCCGCCATCCCCCGCACGGTGAAACTACGCCTCGAACTGCAGGATCATCTTCCGGCAATCGAAGCCGACGCCACTCAGATCCAGCAACTGGTGATGAACCTGGTCATCAACGGCGCCGAAGCCATTCCGGACGGCAAGCCTGGGACGGTCACCGTGAGAACGCGGCTGGAGCACGTGTCTGAAGAACCTGCCTCTATTCAGGCAATGCCACGCGCTCACGCCTTCAAACCCGGCCCGTACGTTTTGCTCGAAGTCTCAGACACCGGAACGGGGATGGATCCGGACATCCAGTCGAAGATCTTCGACCCGTTCTTCACCACCAAGTTCACAGGCCGCGGGCTGGGCCTGGCGGCGGCCCTGGGAATTGTGCGCGGTCACTGCGGCTTTATCCAAGTCTCGAGCACTTCCGGTGTGGGCACATTGTTTCTCGTCGGCATTCCCGCGCTGACCGCCGGAGTGGACGGAGAAATGACCGCGCAGGAAGGACGCGATTTGTCCGGCACTGGCACGGTCCTGGTGATCGACGACGAGACGATTGTCCGCCGGATGGCGCAGCAGGCTCTAGAGCATTTTGGCTACCACGTGCTTCTCGCGGAGGAAGGGGCGCGCGGCCTGGAGGTGCTGCGGCGCAAAGCGGATTCGATCGATTGCGTGTTGCTGGACCTAACTATGCCGGTAATGAGCGGAGAGGAAACGCTGGCGCGCCTTAAGACCCTCCGCCCCGGCGTCCCGGTCATTCTTTCCAGCGGATTCAGCCAGGCCGAAGCGGTGCGCCGCTTCGCCGGTAAAGGACTGGCCGACTTCATCCAAAAACCATACAAAGCGGCGGACCTGGCGGAGAAGGTGAAGGATGCAATCAGCGCGGCCGAAACGGCCAGGCATCTCCGGACGTGACGCCGGCCGGCGTGACCGGTCTCTATCCGGATCTCCAGCCGGGGATTACAACTGCCGCGCCGCCGACTGTGCTAGTTCGGCGCATTCCGCAGCGGCACCCTCGGTCACCACCATGACTCGGAAACGGCCGGTCTCCACTCCCGAGACCTGCTCCCCGTCGCTGTGGAAACTGCGCAGCGCCTGCCTGCTCCCAGGATGCGAATACAGGTAGAGCGAGTACCGCCGCGAGCCACGCGCGTACACCAGATGCAGCATGCGGACGCCGCCGATGCGGCAGATTTTCCCGCGTTCGAGGAGGTATTCGACTGGTACGATCGTTGCGGCCCGGGTTAAGGAAATGCCGCTTTCTGCAGCGATAGCTTCCAGTTCCGGCCCGTAACGCCAATGCCTCGGCTGCTGCTCGACTACCTCAAGACGGTGATCCCGCGCCGCATCCGCATAGGCTTGGGGGAAATCCGGCTGGAGCAGCCACAAGCCCAAAACCGCGACTGCTAACACGGCTGCCGCGATCGCGCCAAGGCGCCATCGCCTCGCGGACGCTGCCATCCGCCGTCGCACGGCCCGCTCGATCCGGTCGACCGGCACGAGCTCTGCTTCGAGAGTCGCGCGAATCCGCTCGTCCAGCCTCCATTGATCTGCGATCTCTGCCGCACACGCGCTGCATTCTTCCAGGTGGGCGGAAAAAAGACGCAGTTCCTCGCCCTCCATCTCTCCGGAAAGATAGAGCGGCGCGCGCCGCCGCACTTCGCCGCAATTCATCTGGCCACCCGCTCGCCGGCCGGCCGGGCTGGCGTAGAAAGCATTTCCCGCATTGCCTCCCGCGCCCGGCTGAGCCTTGACATGACTGTGCCGATCGGCACTCCGGCGATTTCCGCGATTTCGCGGCAAGTAAACCCTTCGAGCACCGCAAGCAGCAGCATCGCCCGCGGCTCGGCTCCCAGGCGGTCGAGCGCATCCGTCACTTCGACATATTCCGCTGCCGAAGAGCCGGCTGAGGGAAGATCGGACGCCGCCGCCAGGAGCGTGACGGAAGGACGCTCCTTGCGGTGGCTGGCATACAGCACATTCAAGAGAATCCGGAAAAGCCAGGCGCGCGCGTTCGTTCCCGGCTCGAACTGCTCGAAGCCACGCCAGGCGCGCAAAAGGCTTTCCTGTACCAGGTCTTCCGCCTCCGCCGCATCACGGGTCAGGCGGCGGGCGAAGCGGAGCAGGTCTCGCGCGTGTACCATCGCGGTGCGCTCGAATGCTTCCTCCCTCCTCGCCATGGGAGCCGATTATATACTGGCCGCGCGGCTTATTTCTCGAGCTCCGTCAGCGCTGCCAGCACCTCCTCGCTGTGCGGGTTGGGATTCACCTTGGTGTAAACCCTGCGGATGACGCCGTTGGGATCGATCAGGAATGTGTTTCGTGCCGCCACCATGCCGTTCGGCGCCAGCGATCCGTAGGCCGAAATCACGTCTTTAGCCGGATTGGCGAGGAGGCGGAAAGTGAGGCTTTCCTTGGTGCAGAATTGCTGGTGAGAATCGGTGGAATCCGCGCTCACGCCGAGGATCACCGCATGCCTGGCGGTGTATTGGTCCAGATCCCGCTGAAAATTGTGCGCTTCGATGGTGCAGCCCGGCGTCATATCCTTCGGGTAGAAGTACAACACCACCCACTGTCCGCGAAAGTCTTTCAGGCTCACGCTCTTACCTTCCTGAGACTGCAAGGTGAAATCGGCTGCGGCCGTTCCGGTGGCGGGCATATCCGCGGCCCGAAGAACGGGGGCGGCCAGGCAAAGCGAAAGCACCAGCACGGGCGCGGCGAACCAGAAATGTGGTTTCATACCTGCTTCAATGCCGAGCGGCGGCAAATTCATCCATCCCTTCGGTTTTCACGGCAGCAGCTTGGGTTCTGGGTCGGGCGTCTCGCGTCCAGGGCCCCCGGATGGCTGCTGCGCACGGTGTCTTGTGGGCTATCCTGAGCAGAGAGACTACGGTCCTGGGGATCACGTTCAGATCGGCTCACGTCGCGGATATTCCGGCCTTGGCTGCCATTCGGGCGGCCGAATGGGAAACGAAAGCCTACTGGACCCGCCGAATCGGCGAGTATCTGTCGGGGGAAGGTGCGCAAGACCGGACGATTCTAGTCGCTGAGGATGGGGGCACCCTGGTGGGTTTTGTCGCAGGGCATCGGACGCGCCGCTTCGCCTGCGACGGCGAGTTGGAATGGCTTAATGTCAAGCGCGAGAGTCGGGCCCGCGGCATTGGGGCGATGCTGGTACGGGAGATCGGATTTTGGTTTGTAGAACAAGAAGCACGGCGTATTTGCGTCGATGTTGAGCCTGACAATGCTGTCGCCCGTGGGCTTTACTCCCGCTGCGGCGCGAAACCATTCAAGCCCTACTGGATGATCTGGGAGAATTCCCGCGACATGGTAGACCAGCGAGCCTCTCGCGCGGACGTGTAGTCGCCGACCCGTTGGGGGTATTCGCCCGCGCAAAATGAGCCGATAGCCCGCGCGCCGGTTTGGAAGCCCGGGCGCGGCCTTCGCGTGACCTCTGCGCTCGCCCGTCCAATACAATTGTGACAGCCATGTTCACTCCGGAAGAGCGCGAGCGGGTCCGCGCCGAGCTTCTCGAATCTGCCGCACAGGACACGCGCATCACCGGTGCCGCGATTACCGGCTCGGCTGCGGCCGGACGCGAAGACCGGTGGTCGGATGTGGATCTGGCCTTCGCCGTGCATGACGCGGCCGCGGTTCCCGCTGTCCTCGCCGATTGGACCACCGTTCTCTACTCCCGTTATGGAGCGGTGTACCACGCCGACATCACAGCCGGCGCCTGGATCTACCGTGCATTCCTCCTGCCCGACACGCTGCAGGTGGATCTCGCTTTCGTTCCCGCCGCGGAGTTCCGGCCCCTGGCCCCAAGCTTCCGCCTCGTCTTCGGAACAGCCGGAGAGGCGCACCCTCCCGCCCCCGCCGCGCCGGCCGGGCTGATTGGTCTGGCCTGGCTCTATGCGGTGCACGCGCGCAGCTCCATCGCCCGGCACAAATTCTGGCAGGCGGAATACATGATCGGCGGGATTCGCAATCATGGGCTGGCGCTCGCTTGTCTGCGCCATGAGCTTCCCACGGTGCATGGCCGCGGCATCGATCAACTGCCTCCCGGAGTCGTGACGCCATGGGAAGATTCGCTGGTGCGGCAGCTTGATGGTGCCGAACTTTTTCGCGCCTTCCGCGCAGCCTTGGCGGCCCTGCTGGATGAAATCCGGCAGTCGGATGCGCAAGCGGCGAAACGGCTCGAAGAGCCGTTCCGGCGGCTGGTGGAAAGCAGCTTCGAAACGGCGGCGTGAGGGCTCACCGGGGCGGCTGCTTGGCGAACGCCGCGCTCTCTGCCGCAGCTCTGGTCTCGACTCCCGGTTTTTGCAGAAACCCGAGGTCGCGGAACCAGTCAATAAACCGGATCTGCCACGTTCCGAAGGGCGTACCGTTCCGGTCCGTCAGTCCGCCCGTCATGTGGCTGCCATCCGGCAGCGGATCGCCGGGATGGCGCCCGTAGGCGTAAATGTGCAGCTCGATATTTGGCACGCCGATGTTCAGCATGGCATTGAAGTATTCCATGGCCCAGACGGCATGCACGCGGTCGCCCGAACCGCCGCAGACCACGAATGCCGGCGGAACGTCGCGCGGAACCGGCGGCGCCGTGCGGTTGCGCGCGAACGGCGACGGCCCCGGATAGACCAGCCCCACGAAATCAGGCCGCGAAGTGGTACCTGCCAGCGGATCACCCGCGTCGCTGTTCCTGTGGTCGAAATCGGGATAGAGAACGGCAGCCGCGGCCGCCAGCTCCGCGCCCGCGGAAAATCCCATGATCCCGATCTTGTGCGGATCTAAGTTCCAGTCCTTCGCATGCGCTCGCACCAGCCGGATCGCCTGCAGCGCGTCGTAGACTTCGTCGGTTTGCGGATTGTAGCCGTCGCGGCGCAGGCGATTGCGCAAAATCACCGTGTTGACGCCGTAATTGTAGAAGAAAGGAACGAAATCGGCCGCTTCGGAGCCCACGTTGAGCGTGTTGTGCCCGCCGCCGGCTGCCAGAATCACCGCCGCGCCGGTGTTCAGGCCTCGGTCTACCGCGTGAAACTCGATGGACGGATTGTGAATGTTGACGATATTCGCGATCCGCCCGGGCACCGCCTGGCTCATGTTGTACTGCTCGGGCTCGCGGATCCGGTCCGCCTTCAGGTACGGCGAATCCGGAGGAAACAGGGGAACCACCACACCACCCGGCACAATGGCCTGTGGCGCGTAGGGAGCGGCGGTGGCGGCTCCCGGCTTGGGAATTCCCTGCGGCGCCGGAAGTGGCGGCAGGGCGCGCCAGGTTTCTTGGGCCGCGGCGGCGGTTACTACAAGGAGCAGCAGGCGAAGTCGCATCGACTCGCAATATATCACCGCTACGAACGGTTGCCGCCTGCGATCCCCTTCGATTGCCGTGGCCTCTGGTCGGCCGTTCGCGCGAGCACGTCAAGTTCGCTCGAAACTTGTTCACCGATGGCGCGCCGTTCCCGGCCCTTCTGGCCTGTCAGACTGTTGTTTTCTCCCGCCTGTCCCGATTGTTCCAGCGCCTGTTTCACCATCGACAGAAGGACGGTCGCGGAAAACGGCTTCTGAAGTACCGGCATATCCAAGTCGCAATAACTTCCCAAGTAGCCCGACATGAGCAGGGCTGCAGTACCGGGCGAGCGCTCCATGAACTTCCGCACCAGCTCCAGCCCGTTCATTTCCGGCATCAAGAAATCGGAGAGGACCAGATCGATCGGCTGTTCGTTGCCCGCGGCAGCCAGGGCGTCGCGCGCAGAGATGGCTGTGAACACTTCGTAGCCTTCCTGCTCGAGCATCGTGCTCGCCAGTCTCGCGATCATTGGCTCATCGTCCACGACGAGGATTCGCGCCGTGGGCATATATCGGTACCTCCCTTCGAATCGCATCCGTTCCCTCTGCCGCACGCGGAAATCTTCCCGGCACCTCGCCGAGAATCTCCATCGCGTCGCAAGACGCCTCGCGCAGCCGCTTCAAGCATCCTTCGCCCGAAACTGTACTAAAGACTCTTTACCGTCCAGATAGTGTCGTTTTCCGCCCAAGAATTTCGAAAGACGGAATAAAATTTACATGTCAAACACGGGCGGACGGAAAAACCCGTTGCGGAATTCCCCGTTTTTGTATAGAGGATCACGCTTCCGCTCCAGTGTTTACCGGAGGCGGTTCGGCATTCGGTGCACGGCCTCAGTCTGAACCTTAAAAGGTCCCGTGCCCGCGCCGGCCCCGGGAGGCGTGATGTCCCCGTTCCGATCCGCGACGCCCGATCTCTCTGAAAGCGCAGCCCGGTACATACCCGCTTCCCCCTCCATCCCGGATGTCGCGCCGCCCGCGTTTTCCGCCGCGTGTAAACCCCGGCGCTCGAAAACCGGTCTACACATTCGAATGGAACGCGGCAGGGCGGTTGTGGCGGACGAAAACCGGGCGGACGGGCTGCAGGATTTCGATACGCTGGTCCGCACCCACCGCCCCCGGATCTTCCGGTTCCTTCTTGCCTCCCTGCGGAACCGGGAGACGGCGGAGAACCTGACGCAGGAGTGCTTCATCCGGGCGTACCAGGCACGAAGCCGGTTTCGCGGGGCCTCCAGCGTGGGCACGTGGTTCCTGCAAATTGCGGCTAACCTGATCCGCGATCACGAATCCAACCGTCGCTTGAAGTTCTGGAGACGGAGCCTGGAGCCGGACCTGGACGTGGCGGATCTGGCACATGCGATTGCGGACCGGCACCAGTCGCCGGAAGCCCTCGCTCTCATCCAGGAGCAGGTGCGGGCCGTCTGGAACGCTGCCGCTGCTCTGCCGGCGCGCCAGCGGACGGTCTTCCTGCTCCGTTTTGTCGAGGATATGGACCTTCTGGAAATCGTCCAAGTCACCGGTATGAAGGAAGGCACGGTGAAGGCCCACCTCTTTCGGGCGCTGCAGGCCGTACGCGCCCGGGTGGAGGGAACGAAATGAAGAAGCATTTGTCGGACAAGGGAGTTTCTATGTACATGATCGGTGAGATTGGAATGGAAGAGCGCCGCCATGCGGAGGAGTGTGCCGCCTGCCAGGCGCGGATCGCGCGGCTGGCCGGATCGCTTTCGCAATTTCGCGGAGCGGTGCGCGAGTGGAGTGATCGGGCGCAGGCCAACGGCCGCGCGGTGGAACTGCGCTGGACCGTCATTCCCCCGGCCGGCCATTTGGACCGCCTGCTGCTGCCGCCATCGCTCGAAATGCCGTGGTACCTCTCTCTATGGAGCAACCTGTCCGACGTGCTCCGGCCGGACCCAGCCCCACTCGATCTCACCTCCCGGCCGGTTCTGGTCCGAGATATTTGGGGCCAATACGGCCGACAGAAGAAATCGTGGGTGATGTCGGTGGCATTGCAGTCGAGCGTGGTGGTACTTCTGCTCGCTCTGGCATCGACGCAAGTCGCGCCTCAAAGGATCGCCCGCTTCATTCCGCTGATCAACCCCGGCATCGCTCCCTATGTGCCGAAGCCGGCGCCGGGGCAGAACCACATGACGGGAGGCGGAGGCGGCGGAGACCGCTCCGCGTTGCCCGCCTCCAAGGGCCGGCTCCCCAAGCCGTCATTGCGCCAGTTCACTCCGCCCATGGCCGTTGTGAACAACGCGAATCCCCGCTTGACCCTTGACCCGACCATCGTCGCGCCACCAGATGTCGCGCTTCCGAACGCGAATATGACGCAATACGGCGATCCCCTGGCGCGCCTCGGGCCGCCGTCCAACGGTCCCGGCTCCGGCGCGGGCATCGGTTCCGGCGCCGGCGGGGGTGTCGGCAACGGACGTGGCGGCGGTTTCGGGCCCGGTGAAGGCGGCGGGTTGGGCGGTGGGGTATTCCGCGTGGGCGGCGGTGTCAGTGCGCCCGTGCTGCTCTACAAGGTGGAGCCGGAATACTCCGAAGAGGCCCGCAAAGCGAAATTCCAGGGAACGGTTCTCCTGTATGTCGAGGTAGATCCCAACGGGCGCGCCATGAACATCCACGTCCAGCGCAGCCTCGGCCTGGGGCTCGACGAGAAAGCAATCGAGGCGGTCAAGAAGTGGATATTCCGCCCCGGCCAGAAGGATGGCAAGCCCGTCACCGTCATTGCCACCATTGAAGTCAACTTCAGGTTGCTGTAGGACTCCTCATTTTCAAGCAAACCGAGGCCGGCCTGAGCGTCCCGCGCGGCATGCAACCGATGCGGGACGCGTGCCTTTTTAGCCGGCCTCCACTGACCTGTTCTTTCCGCCCGTTGGCTATGGGCCGCATCTGTGATGCCACGGACCCGCGAGGAACTCGGTCCGGGCAGCCCGTGAGTCAAACGCGGGAGGCGTGGTACCCGCTAAGGAGACGGCGCGCCGGGCCGCGTGGTCGTAGGCCTTAGCAGAGGGCCGCCATCAGAGCACCGCGAGCCGTCGCGTGCAGCGGGTCGGCCGAAACACGGACCTCCGACAGTTTCACGGGCAGTTCGTTGCTGCGGAGCACGTTCAGGAACTGCTCGAGAAAGCCCTTCGGCATGCTCGTCCCGCCGCTCAGCACCAGCGGAATCGACTGCTCCAGCTTGGGCAGGCGTTGCGCGGAAGAAATATGCTGGCGCAGCGATTCCACCAGGTGCGCAATCATCTCGTTGTAATAAACTGTCAACGCGTTCTGGACGCGGTCCGCGGAGAAGCCGTTCAGCCGAAATCCCTGCTCCTTCTGAATCCGCATACGCGTAGCTAAATCTCCAGTCACCAGCGCTGCCTGGTTATCGATGAAATCGCCCGCTTTGGGAACGCTGAAACTGATCACCGGGACGGAGAGCACCGCCAGGCACACATTGCACAGGCCGCTTCCGCAGGAAACGCCGATGCCGGTGAAATTCGCGTCGCCGAGCTCGCCGAACACTACCGCCAGGCCTTCCGCAATCGGCCGGGCGTCGTAGCCGAGTTCCTTCAGAATCTGCTGAATGGATGCCTGGTGGTAGGGGATCCCCACGTCGCCTTCGTCGAGCGGCGCCGGCACGCTGAAAAACAGCTTCTGATTTTCTTCCGAGGCTTTGCCGGCCATCCGCGCGATGATGCTGCGCACCACTGCCAGCGCGTGCGGCTCCTGCGGATTGAGGGTCCCGTTCCGCATCGGGCGGCGCGTTTCCACGTGGAAAACTTCCGCGAAGCGCTGCGCGTCATTCCCCATCACCACGATCTCCTGGCCCCGCACCTCGTGGAAGACGTTCTCCCGCTGGAGCAGGCTCTCCGCCAGTTTCGAATACGGCAGCGCCAGGAAGGCGTTCAACTGCGATTCGTACGTGTACCGTTTATCGGTATCGTGCGCCACCACGATCCGGCTCGTTCCCACATCCAGCCCGAGCGGCTGACTCGATTGTTTCTCGGCTTGATTCACTGTCTGCTCCTGTTCCAGAAGTTAATCGAAAGGTAAAACCTGTTCGATGCGAATCCGGTCGGACAAACGCCGCAGGATTCGGATTTCGTCCCGGTCCACCGGCGGCACCTTACCGGAACCGCGGCGACACATTGTGACCAGCAGCGCCGCCAGGCAAAGACCCGCCGCAATCACATCCGCCTACCGGCGTGCCGCGCAGGCACGCTCCAAGACTCCCGCCAGATTCCCGCTGCCGCCGGCGATGCTCTCCGGGACGCAAAATGCCGCCGCATCGGCGATCCGCTGCGCTTCCTGCTGCTTCTTCTTCTGCCAGGCGCGGAAGTCGTCCTGTGCGCGCGCGACTTCGTCCAGGTTCGCCTGCATCCTGGTCATGTAGTCCTTGGTGAGCCGGTCGAGTTCGGCCTGCAGCTTGCGATTTTCCTCGGTTTTGCCCGCCTCGAACCGGTGCAGCTTGGCTTCTTCCGCCTCTTCGTAGTCCCGCAGGGCCCGCTGGCGCACCACCGCGTCCTGCAGGACGTCTTCGATTTCCGCCCCCACCGCATCCAGCGCCATAAGCAGGGCCGATCGCCGCGCTTCCACCGGCATGGCGCTCAGATGCGGGCTGTTCATCATCTCCACAACACGGAGAATGCCGCACGGAATCTGCGCCGGCTTGACCGCCGCGCCGCGGTAGATCTGCTCGAAATCCGGCCGCTCCTCGGACGCCGGAGGTCCTTTCCGTTCTTCGCCGGCGGAGCGCGGCGCCACCACTGTAGGACGCTCGTGCTCGCCGGGTTCGTCTCTGTCGAGCACCGCACTCGCGGTGCCATTGCGGCGCTCCACGAGCCCGGCGGTGCCGTTGCCGTTCGATGAAAATTCAAACCAATGTTTCAGCATGTGTCATTTCCGCAAGAGGATTTCGATCACCAAACCCAAAGATCGGTGCCGGCCGGATGAAACTTTAGAGCTAGCTGAAATTTGCGGCGCCTCTAAGGTAATTTCAGGATTGTGCCGATCATTCCGGCAGCATGGCAATCCATCGACAGGCTCCTGAATTCCGGCCGTGGGTGGAGCAGGTGGCCGGCTTGATCGGCGATCCCGTCCGGCGCCTGCGCTTTCTGCGGGCGGTCGCGCCGGTGGTGCAGACGCGCACGTCACGCTCGCGCCCGCATTCCCGGACGCTCGTAATTTCGCTCCTGCTCTGCGCAACCGCGGGAGCGGCCCTCTTTTGGCTGGCCCGCGCCGCCATCCGGTTCTGACACCCGACACCGGCAGCCGGCCGGGAGCTGAAGGCTCGATCTCCTTTGCGTTACCCTGGTAGTAGATCTCGATGAATCGCCGAAAATTCCTCGCCGGCGCGGGCCTTGCCCCGCTGGCTTCCGCCGTGGACCCGCTTGGCCGCGCGGCATCCGCACCGCCTGATGTGACTGCCAAAATCGTTCGCCTTTATCTTCAGCACACCTGGACGACCACCATGTCCTCCAGCCAGTACCGGGACACGCTGCACGTCTCCTATACCCGCGACGGCATCACCGGCCATGGCGAGGGCGCGCCCATCGTGCGCTACCACGAGGACGCGGAAAGCGCGCGCAAGGCCGTAGAATCGGTCCGCCCGCTACTGCTCTCCGCCAATCCCATGCAGTTCTCCAAGCTGATGGGGGAGGTTTTCCACCGCGTGCCGGGCGAATGGGCGGGCAAGGCTTCGATCGATATCGCCCTGATGGACTGGGTGGGGCAGAAGCTCGGCATTCCGCTCTACACCTACTTCGGGCTCGATCCCAAGGACGCCCCTGTCACCACATTTTCCATTGGCATCGACACGCCCGAGATCACCAAGCAGAAGACCCGCGAAGCCGCCGATTACCCCATCCTGAAAATAAAGGTCGGACTCGATACCGACGAGCCCACCATCGAAGCGGTGCGCAGTGTGACCAAAAAGCCGCTCCGCGTCGACGCCAACGAGGGCTGGAAGAATAAGGAAGAAGCCGTCCGCAAGATCAACTGGCTGGAAAAGCAAGGCGTGCAGTTCGTCGAGCAGCCCATGCCCGCCGAAATGATCGAGGAGACCCGCTGGGTGCGCGCCCGGGTCCATATCCCGCTGATTGCCGACGAGGCTTGCCAGCGCGCCAGCGACATTCCCAAGCTGAAGGATGCCTTCGACGGCGTCAACGTCAAGCTGGATAAAAGCGGCGGCGTTTTGGAAGCCTACCGCATGATCCAGATCGCCAAATCCCTGGGGATGAAGACGATGCTCGGCTGCATGGTTTCCAGCTCGGTGTCCGTCACTGCGGCGGCTCATCTTTCCCCGCTCGTCGATTTCGCCGATCTCGACGGCAACCTCCTGATCCGGAACGATCCGTTCCACGGCGTTCGTGTGGAACATGGCAAACTGATCCTGCCGGATAAGCCCGGCCTCGGTCTGACGCCGGCGCAGCACGCCTAGCGGCCATTGTCGTGTCTACCCACCGCTCCATTACGGTCGCGGCCTGCGTCGGGAACACACCGCGAGCGGAGCTGCGACCGTAAGGGAGCGGTTCACCGCGGGTATCTCGGCTCGAAAGCCGAGATGGCCGGCCGGAGGCCGGGCGCTACAGCGCCGGACCGTGCGGCTCCATCCCGGAACAGCGCCTCTCGGCCGCCGCGCTGCGGGTGTCTCCGTTATCCTAAAGGCATCGCACACCGCGTTCTCATCCTCGGAGGGGGCTTCGGCGGTTTGTACGCCGCTCAACATCTGCGCCGCGGGTCCGTTGAAGTCACGCTGATCGACCGCCGCAACTTCCATCTTTTCCAGCCGCTGCTGTACCAGGTGGCCACGGGTGCCCTTTCTCCCGCCGACATCAGCTCGCCTCTCCGCGCCGTCCTCAGCAAGCAGAAGAACACGCGCGTGCTGCTGGGCGAGGCGGCGGATATCGAGCCCGACCGCAACCAGGTAATCCTCAAGGATGGCGGCCGCTTCGAGTACGATTCCCTGATCGTCGCCACCGGCTCCAAGACTTCCTATTTCGGCCACGACCAGTGGCGCGAGTGGGCGGCCGGCCTGAAAACCGTGGAGGAAGCCACTGCCATTCGCCACAAGATTCTCTATGCTTTTGAAGCGGCGGAACGCGCCGAAGACCCGGCCGCGCGCCAGGCGTGGCTGAAGTTTGTCATCGTGGGCGGCGGCCCGACCGGTGTGGAGTTGGCCGGCGCGCTGGCCGAGATCGCCCGCCACACGCTCTGCAACGAGTTCCGCTCCATCCGCCCGCAGGAAGCGCTCATTCTGCTTCTGGACGGCGGCCCGCGTCTGCTCGCCGCCTACCCCGAGGACCTTGCCGCCAAGGCCGAAAAGGCGCTTCAGAGGCTAGGCGTGTTCGTCCGCTGCCACATGAAGGTGATCGAAACCGGCGCCGACGGCGTCACGTTCGAGGACGAGAAAGGCGAGCGCCATCACATGAATGCCAAGACCGTTCTGTGGGCCGGTGGCGTGGTCACCACCACCTTCGGCCGCAAATTGGCCGAGCGCACGCGCGCCGAAACGGTCTCGCACGGCGCCATCCATGTCCAGCCCGACCTCACCATTCCCGGTTTTCCGAACATCTTCGTGGTCGGCGACCTGGCCTCCGCGCTGCACGACGGCAAGCCGCTCCCCGGCGTAGCGCAGGTGGCCATGCAGGAAGGCGCGTACGCGGCCAAAACCATCCGCCGCCGCGTGGAAGGCGGCGCGCCTCTTCCCCCGTTTCACTACTTCGATAAAGGCGACCTCGCCGTGATCGGCCGCGGCAAGGCCGTGGCTCGCATCTTCGGCCTCCACCTCTCCGGACTGCCCGCCTGGCTCGTCTGGCTGCTGATCCACCTGATGTACCTGGTCCAGTTTCAGAGCCGCGTCGTCGTGTTCGTGCAGTGGGGATTCCAATACCTGACCTGGGCGCGCGGCGCCCGCCTGATCACCGGCAGCGCCATCTCCAATTCCCTTACCCCTGGCCCAACGATGAAGAACCTGGCGGAAGAATAGCTTCGTCTTAGCCCCTGACTGCCTGCGCCAGCAGCACCGCTCCGATGCCGGCGAGGCCGGAGTAAATCACCTTCAGGAACCGGTCTCCGCCCAGCCGGTGATTGGCGATCCGGCCCAGCAGAATCGCGGGCAGAGCGGCGGGCAGCGACAGCAGGTAGTAATGGGTCACCGCCGGAATCCACAGCCCTTTCGCCCAATATCCTGCCATGCCGAGCAGGCTCGCGGGCAGGAAGTAGCCTTGCAGCGTGGCGCGGAACTGCTGCGCGGACCAGCGCCGCATCGCGCCATAGATGGCCAGGGGCGGACCGTTCATGCCGTACGCCCCTCCCAGCACGCCCGCGAACAGGCCGCAGCCGAGAAGCCAGGCGCGGCTGTCGTGCTTTAGCTCAGGCGGCCGGCTGCCGGTGAGCGAATAGGCCGCGAACGCCAGAATCAAAATCGCCAGAGCGACCCGCGCCGCCCTTTCGTGAGGACTGGTGAGCAGGGCGAGGCCGAGCGGAATGCCCAAGAGAGTAGCGGCCACCAGCCATCCGGTGCTGCGGACGTGAACCTTCCGCCAGTCCTGCGCCACTACCACGCCGGCGACGGTGATGGAAAGCAGTACGGCCAGCGGCGCGGCAACGCCCAGCGGCAGGCGCAGCGCCAGTAGCGGCACCGCGAACAGCGCCTCCCCGAATCCGAACGCCGACCGGATCAGCGTCGCCAAAAACACGACCAGCAGGACATACACGGCGGTTGGTCCCATTGCCCCCCACTCTGAGCGGAAATCACGTCTTCCTATATTTTAGGTAATGACATACTCGTACAACCCAAGAAAAGCAGGAGTGGTTGGCCGCAGATAAACGCCGATGAACGCAGATTGAAGACGCAAAACTGATCCGCGTCCATCGGCGTTTATCTGCGGCCCGAAATTTTACCGCCGCTCTTCTTCCAGCCGCCCGCCCTCCACGCACTCCCACGCCCCCGCCCGCACCCCACGAAACTCCTGGCTTTCGCCGCTCGGCCACGCGATTTCCACCCGTGACACCATGTCACGCGCGCCCAGCCCGAACGTGAGCGCCAGCTCCGATTGCGACAGATAGCTGGAACCGCTTTTCACCATTCGCGATTGCGTGCCATCGGGCGTGGTCACCCGCACCACCGCGCCGATAGCGTCGCGATTCGATTTCGTCCCTCTCAGCTTCAGCCGCAGCGAGCGCGCTCCCGACGTGATGTCGGTCCGGTACAGATACGCCGGTCCCTGGTTGGTGGTGAGCAGCAGATCCAGATCGCCGTCGCGGTCGAAATCACCGTAGGCGAATCCGCGCCCGATCTTGGGCGATGCGAACCCACCGCCAACGTCATCAGCCACGTCGCGGAACCCGCCTTTCCCCTGATTCAGAAACAGGTGCGGCGGCTGCGCGTAGCCGGCATTGCCCGCGATATGGCGTACGGTCTCATCGATGTGCCCGTTTACCGCGACCAGATCCAGCCGCCCGTTCAAATCGACATCCAGGAATCCGCAGCCGAAGCCCAGGCTGTTTCGCGACGCCCGGCCGATTCCGGCGGGCATCGCCGCGTCGGTGTAAACGCCCCCGCCCGACGGCCGGTACAGCGCCATCATCTCGTTATCGAAATTCGTGATGGCGATGCCCTCGACTCCGAAATTATCGAAATCGGCGGCGTCGATCCCCATGCCCGCGCGCGCCTTGCCGTCCTCGCTGAACGCCACGCCGGCCCGCACCGCGATATCCTCGAACGTGCCGTTGCGCAGGTTGTGGTAGAGCTTGTTCGGCTGCGTGTCGTTGGCAATGATGACGTCAGGCCAGCCGTCGCGGTCGCAATCGATCAGCGCCGCGCCCAGTGATTTCGACGTGCTGTCGAAGATCCCGCTCTTCGCCGTCACGTCTTCGAAGGTGCCGTTGCCGCGGTTGCGGAACAGCCAGCACGTCTCGCCGTGATATGCCTCCGGCGTGCAATAAAATTTGCGCCGCCCGTCCAGGCTGCAAAACACGTCGCGCTCCGCCGACCACTTCACGTAATTGCACACCAGCAGATCGAGCCGCCCGTCGCGGTCGAAATCGAACCACAGTGCCGACGTGCTGAACGCGTTGCGGCCGCCCAGGCCGGCCTTTTCGGTGACATCGATAAAATGCCCCTTGCCGGTATTCTGAAACAGCCGGTTCTGCCCGACCGCGGTGATGAGCAGGTCGGCGAAACCGTCGTTGTTGAAATCGCCCACCGCCACGCCCATGCCGTACAGTTCCACGTCCAGCCCCGCGGCACGGGTCACATCCGTAAACGTGCCGTTGCGGTTGTTGCGATAGAGCCGCGGCGTCGTGCGCTGCCGTTTGTGGCCCGGCCAGTCCATGCCGTTGACCAGCAGAATATCCAGCCAGCCATCGCCATCGTAATCGAAGAAGGCGCAGCCGGGCCCCATCGTCTCCGGCAGATATTTCGCTCCGAACGCACCGCTGTTATGCCGAAACTGAATGCCGGCGGCCGCCGTCACGTCCGTCAGCCGGAAGCCAAATCCGCCCGGCGTGCCGCGCATCGTCGCCGCGCCGCATGCGCCCAGCAAAAATCCGCGCCGCGTCATGGAATGCTCACCAGCCCTTCGCGGATGGCGTACACTACCAGCTCCGCGGTATTGTGAATGCCGAGCGCCTGCATGATATTGGCGCGGTGGACGTTCACCGTGTTGGTGCTCAACCCCATGATCGTGGCGATTGCCTTGTTGGATTTGCCGTGCACGATCAGCTGCAGCACTTCCAGCTCACGCGTGGTCAGCGGACGCCGTCCCTCCTCCGCCGGCGCTTCCACCGGTCCCAGCCGAGGATCGAGAACGCGCCCGCCCGCGGCAACTTTCCGGACCGCGTTCACCAGCTCCAAATCCATGGCATTCTTGAGCAGGTATCCGCGCGCGCCCGCATCCAGGCAGGTTCGAATGTAGGACGGCTCGGCGTGCATGCTCAGAATGAGCACGGCGGTCTCCGGACGGTCCTTCAAAATGTGCCGGGCTGCCACCGCGCCGTTCATGCTGGGCAGCGCGAAATCCATTACCACCACGTCGGGATGAAATTCGGCCGCCGCCGTCACCGCTTCATTTCCGTCGCTGGCCTCCGCCACCACCCGAATTTCCGGATCGTCCTCAAGCAGCCGGCGAAAGCCGCGCCGCACCAGGCTGTGATCGTCCACCAGCAGCACCTTAATCGGCATACGAAAAGGGGCACCGGGCCCTCACCCCATTCCTATGCTACTGCGACTCTGCCCGGCGGCCGCTCCCGCGGCCTCCCCGCCCGCCGGGACGGTCATG
Organism: Bryobacteraceae bacterium; assembly: GCA_035508655.1. GTDB lineage: Bacteria > Acidobacteriota > Terriglobia > Bryobacterales > Bryobacteraceae > DATGMB01. The sequence continues at coordinate 10,667 of DATJMP010000346.1, read as the reverse complement.
CGAACCACCGCCCCGCCGCCTTCGCGCTCCAGGAATTCCACGCGCCCGCCCACCAACTCCGCCCGCTCGCGCATCGAGACCATCCCCATCCCCTGTTTTTCGCGCCGGCCGAAGCCCATCCCGGCGTCCTCCACTTCCAGCACCAGCGCACGCGGGTCAAAACGCAGCCTTACCGTGGCGGATTTCGATTGCGAATGCCGCGCCACGTTGCTCAGCGCCTCCTGCACCACGCGGTAGAGATGAATGGCAACGCCGCGCTCGATCTCCCGCGCCGATCCTTCGCGCTCGTACCGGATGCCGATGCCGGTCTGCTTCTCGAACCCAGGCAGATACGCGTCCAGCGCGCTTTCCAGCCCGGCTTCGTCAAGGATCACGGGGTGGAGCGCGCGCGAAAGCGACCGCACCTTCTCCAGCGTGTCCTGCACCACCTGCTGGATCTCGCGCAGGTCCGGTTCCCTCACAGGCCGCTGCAGCATAACGCCGATCGCGGTCAGGATCTGGCCGAAATCGTCGTGCAGCTCGCGCGAGATCGCGCCAAGCGTATTCTCCTGCATGGAAATGAGCTGCTGCGCCAACTCCGCGCGCCGCTCGGAAAGGTCGGCCACGCGCGCGAACAGCCGTCGGTTGTAATCCAGCAGGTAGACGCTCGTCAGCACGATCAGCACCAGCATCGCCGCCAGGAAGAGATATACGTTACGCGCGGCGCGGCCGTAGATGGCGCGCGTTTCCAGCGCCGCCTGCTGCTCGCTGGCGTTGTTCTCCACCAGCAGCCGCGCTACCGCGCTGGTCAGGGCCTCCTGCCGCGCTTCCAGCGACAACCGGATAAGGTCCCGCGCCTTGCCGTCCTCGCCGGCGTCCGCCAGCGCGAACGTCCGGTCCAGCGCATCCCAGAATTGCGCTACGCTTTCGGCCAGGAATTTCCCCTGGTCCGCATTACGCCCCGCCGGCGCATAACGCGCCTCCTGGCCCATCGCGTCCGCCAGGTCGTTGCGGATGCGGAGGAACGGCGCCCGCCAGGCCGAAAGCGGATACGGCTCGCTGCCGTCGAGCATGTCGCGCATCGTCAGCGCAGCCGAATTCAGGCTGTTCTGGATGCGCAGCAGCAGCAGCGAATCGAGCCGGTTGCGGTCGATGGTGGTGGTTTGCAGGCGCTCCAGCCCGCGCAACTGCACAATGGTATAGCCCGAATACACCGCTACCGCACACAGAGTCACGGCCAATCCGGCCAGCAACCGCGCCGTCGGTGTACGTCGGCTCTCCACAACTGCCTTAGTGTAGCGCCACCCTCAGACGCGACTGGCACAGACGATTCGGCAAACGGGTAATCGGACCCTTGACAACCGGTTCCTCCGGCGCAACCCTAGCCTAAAGAGGACCGTATGCCCCCTGCCTTCAGCCGCCCGCTTTTTTGGGCGCCGCGCGCCATCTCCATCGCGTTCATTCTCTTTCTGAGCCTGTTTGCCCTCGACGTGTTCAGCGAAGGTTTCGGATTCTGGCGGACCCTGCTCGCCCTCACCATTCATCTCATCCCCTCCTTCGTACTTACCGCTGTCCTGGTCCTTGCCTGGCGCTGGGAATGGGTGGGTGCGGCGCTTTACGGAGCGGCGGGCCTGCTCTACGTGATTCAGGTGGCATCTTTGCGGCAGCCGGCTCCGCTCGTAAGGCTCACCTGGGTTCTGGCGATCGCGGGTCCCGCTTTCCTCATCGCCGCGCTGTTTCTGGCCAATTGGATCAAGCACGACGAGTTGCGCGCACCGTAAAAATCGATCCGGACATCATCCTCGCTCTGTAGCCCCCACCGCCACAGTGTGGTTGCGCACTCACGCGGGTAAGCCCGTTACAATCAGTTGAGTGCCAGGAGTCTATCTCTCGTATCCCTTCTGCGCGCAGAAGTGCACGTTTTGCAATTTCGCCTCGGGCGTGTTCCCCCGCGGGCTGGAGCCCCGCTACGTCGACACGCTCCGCCGCGAGATCTCCGCGCACGCCTGGCAATGGCAGCCGGAAACCGTGTATCTCGGCGGGGGCACACCTGGCAATATGGATCTCGATGCCCTCCACTCGCTGCTCGCCCTGATTCCCGGCCGGCCCTGGCTGGAGGCCACTATCGAAGCTGCGCCGGGCAACATCACAACGGATAAGGCGCGTGCCTGGGTGGCGAGCGGCATCGACCGCGTCAGCCTCGGCGTCCAATCCTTCGTCGACGCCGAAATCCGCCGCACCGGCCGCAAGCACACCGCGGCCCGCGTGGCCGAAGAAATCTCGATTCTCCGCGCGGCCGGCATCCGAACCTTCAACATCGACCTGATCGCCGGGCTGGCTGCTCAGACCGAAGCCGGTTGGCGCGAATCGCTCGATTGGATCGAGCGCCTGGCCCCCGACCACGTCTCCGTTTACATGCTGGAAGTGGACGAGGACAGCCGCCTTGGCAAGGAGATGCTGCTGGGCGGCGTGCGCTACGGCGCGGCCGATACGCCCGGCGAAGATGCCACGGCCGCGTTCTACGAATTGGCGGTGGAGCGGCTGGCAGCGCTGGGCATCCCGCGCTACGAAATCTCCAACTTCGCCCGGCCCGGCCGCGAATCGCGCCACAACCTGAAATACTGGACGCTCGAACCCTACATCGGCTTCGGCGCCGACGCCCATTCCTTCGATGGCCGCACGCGCTGGCAGAATCCGGAAACGGTCGACGAATACCTGAGCCAACCGCTCGCTCACGCATCCGGCTCGGATGCCCCGCAAGATGAGCGGATGTTCCTGGGGCTCCGGCTCGCTGCCGGCATCCGGCCCACGCCCGCCGAATGGCAGCGCTTCGCGGAACCGATCCGCAAATTCACCGAGTTCGGCCTGCTCGAATCCGCTGGCGGCGCCCTTCGTCTCACCAGCCGCGGCGTGCTGCTTTCCAACGAAGTCTTCCAGGAGTTTCTCGCCTCATGATCGATCTGCGCAGCGACACCGTCACCAGGCCCACGCCCGCCATGCGCCAGGCCATGTTCGAAGCCGAGGTTGGCGACGACGTCTACGGGGAGGATCCCACCGTCAACCGGCTGGAGCGCCGGGCTGCCGAGATCGCCGGTAAGGAGTCCGCGCTGTTCGTGCCCACCGGCACCATGGGCAACACCATTGCCGTCAAACTGCACACTGAGCACGGCCAGGAAGTGATTGCCGATGCGCGCGCCCACATCCTGGATTACGAGCTTTCCATGGTGGCCTGGTTTTCCGGCTGCGTCATCCGCGCCATCCACACCACCGACGGCGTGCTGAGCTGGGATGAAGTGAAGCGCCACATCCGGCCGGTGAATCCGTATTCCGCGCCCACCGGCCTGATCGCCCTGGAGAATACCCACAACATGCACGGCGGCACGGTCTACCCCTTGCACACGGTGCGCGAAATCTGCGAGGGCGCGCATGAGCTTGGCGTGCCGGTGCACATGGACGGGGCACGTATCTTCAATGCGGCGGCGGCGCTGGGGACCTCGGTGGCGGAGATCGCGGCCCCCGCTGACACCGTCATGTTCTGCCTGTCGAAAGCCCTGGGTGCGCCGGCGGGATCGCTGCTGGCCGGCCCCGCCGATCTGATCGCCAAGGGCCGGCTGTACCGCAAGAGGCTGGGCGGCGGGATGCGGCAGGTGGGCGTGCTGGCCGCCGCCGGGCTGGTGGCGTTGGAAGAATCGCCGCGTCTGCTCTGCGACGATCACGCCAATGCCCGCTTCCTGGCGGAAGGCCTCGCGCGAGTTCCCGGCATCCAGATCGATCCGCACCGCGTGCAGACCAATATCGTGGTTTTTGACGTCTCCGAGACCGGCCACGCCCCCGCGGCCGTCAGCGCCGCCCTGCGCGAGCGCGGCGTGCTGATCAACCCCATCAACGAACGCCAGATGCGCGCGGTGACGCATTACGACGTCGGCCGCGCCGGCTGCATCCAGGCCCTGGAAGCTCTGGCTGAGGTGGTGGCATGATGAGATTTTCTTTTTTTTATTTCCTTAAGAGAACGTACATGTACAAACTTGTCGCAAGCGGCGTCGGCCTGCTGGCCTGCGCGACTGCCCTGGCACAGCAATATTCGATCATCACCGCGGCCGGCGGTGCGCCTCCGGCTACGCCGATTTCCGCCACCAATATTTCCATCGGCCAGCCCAGCCGCGCCACCGCGGATAGCTCCGGCAACATTTATTTCAGCGCCGGCAACTGCGTCTTCAAGATGACGCCGTCGGGAACCCTCACTCTGGTGGCCGGCAACTCCCGAGCCGGTTTCTCCGGCGACGGCGGACCCGCCACCAGCGCCATGTTGAACGGCCCGCGCGGCCTGGTGCTGGATGCCGCCGGCAATCTCTATATCGCCGATTCCCGCAATAACCGCGTGCGCATCGTATCGCCGGGCGGTATCATCAACACCTTCGCCGGTAACGGCCAGGTGAGCCCCGGCGGCGGCCCCGGTGTTTATGGCGATGGCGGACCCGCCACCGCGGCCAACCTCCACTTGCCCTCCGGCGTTGCCGTCGATTCCTCCGGCGATATCTACATCGCCGATACCGCCGATAACACCATCCGCGAAGTCACTACGGACGGCATCATCAACACCATCGCCGGCGACAGCTTCCCCAGCTTCCTCGGCGATACCGGCCAAGCCGTGAACGCCGAACTCTACGCGCCCGAAGACGTGGCGCTCGACAGCTCCGGCAACATCTATATCGCCGATACCCAGAACGGCCGCATCCGCCAGGTCAATACCAGCGGCGTCATCAATACTTACGCCGGCGACGGCACCGTCGGCTATGCCGGAGACGGGGGCGCGGGCACGAGCGCCGAGATCTGGGCGCCCTACGCGCTCGCGGTCGATTCTTCCGGCGACGTTTACTTTGCCGAAAACACGGACAGCCGCATCCGCATGGTCAAGGCGAGCACCACGTTTGCCAGTGACATAGCATCCGGCACCGCACCGGTGTCCGGCACCATTTCCACCGTGGCTGGCAACGGCACCGCCGGGTTCACCGGCGACGGATCCACGGCCACCAACGCGGAGATGAATTTTCCGTCCGGCATTGCCCTGGACAGCTCGGGTAATCTTTACGTCGCCGATACCCTCAACCTCCGCATCCGCAAAATCTCCGGCAGCAACATCAGCACCGTGGCCGGTAATGGCGTGCTGAGCTACTCCGGCGACAACGCTCAGGCCGTCGCCGCCCAGATGAATTCGCCGCAAGCCACGGCCGTGGACGGCTCCGGCAACCTGTACGTCGCCGATTCCGCCAACAACGTGGTGCGCAAGGTAACTCGGGACGGCATCATCCATCCCTTCGCCGGCAACGGCAGCGCCGGCTTCGGCGGCGATGGCGGGGCCGCCACCAGCGCGCAACTGCACGGCCCGCGCGGCTTAGTGGTGGATTCCGCCGGCAACGTTTACATTGCCGACAGCGCCAACAACCGCGTCCGCATGGTCGCGCCATCCGGCACCATCAGCACCGTGGCCGGCAACGGCACCGCCGGCTATAGCGGCGATGGCGGCGCGGGCGGCAGCGCAGAGCTTTATACGCCCACCGGCCTGGCCGTGGATAGCTCCGGCAATCTGTACATCGCCGACCTCAATAACAATCGCATCCGTATGCTCAACGCGGGTACGGGTATCATTACCACCGTCGCCGGCACCGGCAATGCCGGCTACTCGGGAGACGGCGGTCCCGCTGCCAGCGCGCAATTGAATTATCCGGTAGGCGTGGCCGTGGATTCGGGCCGCAATATCTATATCGCCGATTCCGCCAATTACGTCATCCGCAAGGTTCTCTCCGGCGGCCAGATCTACACCATTGCCGGCAACGGCCTTTCGGGATATTCCGGCGACGGCGGCCAGGCCGTCCTGGCCCAGATCGGCAGCCCCGCCGCCGTGGCCGCCGATTCCGCCTGGAACGTTTATTTCACCGACGGCAGCTCGCGCGTGCGCAAGGTTTTCACTTCCGGCTACATCGTCACCATCGGGGGCAATGGCACCATCGGCTATTCGGGTGATGGCGGCCCCGCCTCCAGCGCGCAGCTCAACATGCCCACCGGGCTGTCTGTCGATTCCAACGGGAACGTCTACGTGGCCGATTCCGCCAATAACGCAGTACGCGAATTGCAGCCGCTGGCAAGCGGCATCGCCATCACCACCATCGTCAGCTCCGCCAGCAACCTGAGCGGCCCGGTTTCCCCGGGCGACCTGGTCACCATCTACGGCTCCGGCCTCGGCCCCGCCGGCACGGTGTATCAGCTTCTGAACGGTATGGTTCCCGAAACGCTCGCCGGCACCACGGTTTATTTCAACAACGCCGCCGCGCCGATTCTTTACACTTCTTCCAACCAGATCAACGTGGTGGTGCCGTTCGGCGTGACCGGCCAGACCGCTCAGGTGGTGGTCAATTATCTGGGCCAGAACTCCGCACCGCAAACCGTTAACCTGGTGGCCGCCGCTCCGGCTCTGTTCACGCTCAACGCGACGGGCTCGGGCCAGGCTGCCGCTTTGAATAACGACGGCAGCATCAACGGCCCATCCAACCCGGCCAAGGCCGGCACCTACATCACTCTTTATGGCACCGGCGCCGGGCTGACCAATCCTCCCAGCCAGGATGGCGCGGTTGCGGCAGTCCCGCTGCCGCTGCCCAACCTCACCGTCACCGCAACCATCGGCGGCCAGACCGCCAGCCTGGAGTACGCCGGCGCGGCGCCGGAGATCGTGGAAGGTGTGATTCAGGTGAACGCCCTGGTCCCCGCCGGGCTCGGCTCCGGTTCCATCGCCGCCCCGGTCCAGTTGCAGATTAACGGATCCACCAGCCAGAACGGCGTTACCATTTGGGTTACGAACTAGGGACTGGGGATTGGGATCCGGGGAAGCTTGTGCGTTTCCCCGGCCCCCGGTCCCCGGCCCCCTGCCCCTTTCAGGAGGCTCATGAAATACCGCACACTCGGCAGGACCGGATTCCGCGTCAGCGAAATCGGCTATGGCGCATGGGGCATCGGCGGCTCGCAGTGGCTTGGCGGCACTGACGATGAATCGCTCAAGGCCCTGCACCGCGCCATCGAGCTGGGCGTCAATTTCATCGATACGGCCCTGGCCTATGGCGATGGCCACAGCGAAAAGCTCGTCGGCCAGGTGGTGCGCGAAACGCGGCAGCGCATTTACGTCGCCACCAAGGTGCCGCCCAAGAACCTCCTCTGGCCGGCCCGACCGGGCATCCCCATTTCCGAAGTCTTCCCCTACGACTACATCCTGCGTTGCGCGCACGAGAGTCTCTCCAACCTGAAGATGGATACCGTCGATCTCCTCCAGCTTCACGTCTGGAACCCTGAGTGGATCCACACCGACGACTGGCGCCGCGCGCTCGACGATCTGAAGCGCTCCGGCAAAGCCCGCGCGGTCGGCATCTCTATCAACGATCACCAGCCCGACACCGCGCTCGAAATCATTCGCACCGGACACATCGACACCGTGCAGGTGATCTACAACATCTTCGACCAGTCGCCCGAACCGAACCTCTTTCCACTCTGCCGCCAGGAGAACATCGGCGTGCTGGCGCGCGTGCCGCTGGATGAAGGCGCGCTCACCGGCAACATCACCCCGGATACCACTTTCCCGCCCGGCGATTTTCGCAACGAATATTTCGCAGGCGACCGCAAGCGCCAGGTGGCCGAGCACGTCGCCGCGCTGCGCCGCGATCTGCCGCCGAACGGTAGCCTGCCCGATATCGCGCTCCGCTTCGTTCTCTCCAACCCGGCCGTTTCCACCGTGATCCCGGGCATGCGCTCCGTCCGCCATGCCGAATCCAACGCCGCCCTCTCCGACCAGGGTCCCCTGCCCGCCGAGACAATGGCTGTGCTGAAACGGCATGCGTGGGAAAAGAATTTCTACGACTAGCGTCCCGGCCGCGGTCTTGACGCAGAAAAAGGGAACAAATCCAGCCGTCAAGACCCTAATGCCGCACGCGGCGCAATTGCTCCAGCAGGGTGCGGGCGGGAGGAAAATCGGGGCGGATGCGGAGGGCGGTTTCGACCTCGGCGATGGCTTCGGACAAGTTGCCGGTCCTCGCCAGCGCCAGCGCGAGGTTGCAGTGCGCTTCCACCAGTTGAGGGTTGACACGCAGCGCGGCCCGGTTCTCGGCGATGGCCTCGGGCAGATGGCCGGGCAGATCGGCCAACACGCTGGCGAGGTTCAGGCGCGCTTCGGCGTAATCGGGCTTGAGCCGCAGGGCGGCACGATACTCAGTGACCGCATCGTTGGCGCGGCCGGGCATTTCGGAAAGCGCATTGCCCAGATTGTAATGCGCACCAGCGTCGTCCGGGCGCAGACGGATGGCGGCTTCCAGATGCTCCACCGCTTCCGGAGCGCGCTGCGGAATACCGGCCAGCGCGGCGCCTAAGTTGACCTGCGCTTCAGAGTAATCCGGATCGAGCCCCAGCGTGGTCTCCAGTTCGGCGATGGCCTCCGGCATGCGGCCGGCGTGGAGCAGCGCGTTGGCTAAGTTGAAATGGGCCGCCGCGAGATTCGGATTCAGTTCGACCGCCTGCTGGAGTTGGCCGAGGGCCTCAGGCGCGCGTTGCGGGTCGGCCGCCAGAGCCGAGCCCAGGTTTACCAGCGCTTCGGCGTAGCCGGGCTTGAGGCGCAGCGCGGTCTGGTATTCGTCGATGGCCTCCGGCATCCGGCCGGGAATGCCGGCGAGCACGGTGCCGCGGTAATAGTGGGCGTCGGCGTAGTCTGGCTGGAGGTGCTCGGCGGTTTCAAGATGCTGTAGCGCTTCGGCGCCGCGGCCGGGAAGCTTGGCCAGCGCGATGCCGAGATCGGCGTGAGCCATGGCGTACCCTGGGTTCATCCGCAGCGCGGTTTCGTATTCGGCGATGGCATCGGCCAGGCGGCCGGGTGTGCGCGAAAGAGCGCTGCCGAGATTCACGTGAGCTTCGGGAAGATCGGATTTGAGGCGAAGCTGAGCCTGGAAATGCCGGATCGCCTCCGGCAGGCCGCCGGGCCGTGCCTCGAGCAGCAGCCCGAGGTCATTATGCGCCAGCCACGCGCCGGGATTGCGGGCAAGCGTGGTGCGCCACAGCGTCTCGGCGTCTGCGTACATCCGCGTCTGCTGATTGGCCAGCAGGGCGGCGCCGGCCAACAGGACGGCCGCGGGAATGCGCGTCGGCAGCTTCGATAGGGCCCACGCCACGGGCACCAGGATACCGATGCCGGCGAGGTATTGGAAGTGGTCGGCCACGAAGGAGTAAATAAAAGGAAAGACGTTGAAGAAGCCGAGGGCTGGGAAGAGGGTACCGGCGAAGAAGAGGAACGCGGCCAGCGGCCCGCGAAGGCCACGGCGGACCAGCACGAGCAATGCTGCGGCCACGGCCAGCGAGGCCGCGGGAAACAGGTACTGCCACCAGGCCGAGGGATCGACCGTCCAGCGCGGATAGATGAAGATCAGGTTTGCCGGCCAGATCAGCTTCCAGGCGTAGAAGCAAAGATCGCGCCCGGCGATCAGGATGCGCGCGGCGAAGGGGAGCGCGAAATCCGGGCCCGTGGCGCCGATATAGTGGCGCTCCACCCAGGCGGTAAACAGGCCCGCGGCCGCGCCTGCCGCGAACCAGGGGACCAGCGGCCGGGCGTCCTTGCGCCAGCTCAGCGTCCCGCGCTGCCACCAGAACACCACCAGCAGCGCAGCAGGAAGAGTAGCGGTCACCGTTTTCGTGGCGAGTGCGCACAGGAACAAGGCGAGCGCCAGTGCGTAGCGCGAACGGCGCCGGGAGCGGTCGAAATCCAGGTAGATAAGCGCCGCGGCCAGATAAAATACGGCGGAAAGCGTGCTTTTCTGCTCGGAAATCCATGCCACGGCCTCCACTTCCACCGGGTGCAGCGCGAACAACAACGCGGCAATCCACGCGCCCGTGAAACGCAAACGCCGCAGGATGGCGGCTAGCAGGCAGGCGGCCAGCACGTGCCAGAAAACGTTGATCAGGTGGTAGCCGAGAACGGCATCGCCCCAGAGCCGGTGCTCGATCCAGAACACGGTGTGGAGCAGTGGATAATATTGCTGTGTGGCGCCCGGCTCGAACCAGATGCGGCGCAGGCCGTCGAGGGGCCGCAGCGCGGGCGGGGTGATGTGGGCGGCGTCATCCCACAGCGCGCCGCCGCGGAGCGCCGGCCAGTAGACGGCCAGAGTGATGCCAAGCAGCAGCGCGGCCTCACCCGCGCGCCGGAGCACGGCGGGCACACCCTTCCCACCCCGGCCGGCCGACGGCGGTCGGGCCGGGCGCCCCTTCTTGAAACCCGAACCTCCCATGGTTCTCCATATCATGACACGTGCATGGAAGAGGCTCGCTACCTGCGACCTTGCGGCACGCAGGGCTTATTGCGATGGTTTGGATTGCCGCACGGTCGCGACTTTCGCGCCTAGCTGCGCGGCGGTGAACGGCTTCTGAAGGAAGCCGGCGATGCCGGAGCCGAAACGGGATTTGGCCTCGCCTTCATCGAACCCGCTCATAGCCAACACTTGCACTTCGGGGTCGATCTCGAGCAAACACTGAAGCGCCTCTTCGCCGCCGATCACCGGCATGGTCATATCGAGCAGCACGACGTTTATCGCGCCGTGCGCCTCCCGGTAGAGGCGCAGCGCCTCCTGGCCATTGACGGCTGTGAGCACAGCGTAGCCCAGCCTCTCCAG
>DATJMP010000345.1:0-23959 GCA_035508655.1 Bryobacteraceae bacterium | reverse complement strand
GGCGTCCCGTGATCGCGGCATTGATCGCCACCAGCAGCGCTGCGCACGCTGCCGTGCGCATCTTCTCCCCGGCACCCGGCCGGTGGCCCGCGGCCCCTCCTTTAGATTCCATAAAACCGCGCCGCCGTCCCGCCCAGTAATTCTTCCCGCGTCTCGATGCTCTGCGCGCCGATCGCCTGCGTGAACAGCGCCAGGCTGGCTTTCCACGTATACTCTGGCAGGCCGTTCGGCCAGTCGCTGCCGAACATCAGCCGCCGCGGTCCGAACAGCCGCAACGCATGCTGCACGCACCAGCGCGGTTCCGAAAACCGCCGCAGTCCGCTCAGTTTGCAGCAGACCTGCGGGAATTGCGCCGCCGCTTCCATCAATTCCGGCCAATCGTCGCCGGCCGGCGCGCCCAGGTGCTCGATCGCCAGCGGCCGGCCGGGAAACCGCTCCGCTACCTCCGGTACGTGCGCCAGCATCTCCATCAAATCGAGCGGCAGATGCGCGGGCGCCTTCTCCAGATCCTCCAGACGTTTCACCTGCGCCGCACAAACCCGCGAATCGCCGCCGGACTGTTCCGCCGGCGCGATGAAGCCGCGAACGAAATCCGGGGCATCCCGCGGCGGACCCGCCAGAATCGAGCCCTCGAAGCGGTTACGTTTCAGGATTATTTCCAGATGTTCCAGAGGATAGCGCGTCGAAAAGGAGTGGTGCGCGTCGATCCGCAATCAGAAAATGAAGCTCAGACCGCCGCGGAAGCAGCGCGGCGCGTCCACCAGCAGCATGCTCTGCCCGCCCGTCATCCCCATCGAATAGTATCCCTGCGCCAGCATGTTGCGGATGTCCGCCGTCGCTTCCATGCGCCACGGGAGGCCGCCATGCGGCAGCGGCTGACGGAAGTGCAGGTTCAGGCCGGGCAGAGGCCGGTATTCCTGAGTGCTGTACAGGTCGCCCGCCATCAGCCAGGGTGCGTTAGACGGCGCCCATTGATAGCTTGCGATTACCCGGGTCCCCAGCCGCGGCACCGTGGCCGTCACCCGCAGAGTGGCCGCATCCCGGCGTCCGGCTCGGAACATCGCGCGCACTTCATCCGGGCTGTTGCTGACCAGTTCGTGCCCCTGCACGCCTAGCGCGCCCTCCGAGCCCAGAATCAGCGTGGCGCTCACGTGCTCGCCGAAGTCCTGCGTCACTGAAGCGTTTGCGCCCGAGTTGTGATACTCGCCGATGTTGAAGATGGAGTTGCCGGTGAACAGGTCGGGCAGAAGGTCGCCGCTCAGGAAGGCCCCGCCCGGCGCCACCGCCGACAGCGTCGCGTTGTCGATCTGCTCGTAATACGCCGATACGCGATAGGTGCGCGAACCGGCCTTACGCGAATAGGCGATTTCGTATTCGTTTCCGCGCTGGATCTGCGGCCTCGAATTGTAGAGGGAAACGCGCGGGAATTGGCCCAGCGTGCTCAGGTCGCGCTGCAGGTCCGAATCTTCCAGCGGATTGCCGCCCAAGTCCGGACGCGCGTCGCCCGAAGTATAGGCCATCATCAGCTCGCCGCCGTCCGGCGTCGACCAGGTGAGCCGCGAGTACGGGCTGAAGTAATTCAGGTGATCCAGGAACGTGACCGAGTCCAGCCTGAAGCCGTATTGCAGCGTGACGTTGTCCGCAATCTGCTTCTTGTCCTCCAGGCCGACCGTCATCGACCGCAGCATGGGCATGGCGCTATCGTTGCCGGCCAGTGCCGGGCCGATGCGCATCGGCATATAGAGTTGCCGCATCGTCAGCGACACCTCGGGGTTGCCTCCCGCGAAATTGCGGCTGAAACTGGTGCGGAATGCCGTGGCCGGTGCTCCCGTTTGCGAGCCGTACCCCAGATCCCCGCTCACCTGCAGAAGAGTGTTGCCGTAGGTAGAGGCCAGCGCGAAAGCCGTTCCCAGGTCCGCCTGGTTGGAGACCGCATCTGCCAGGGCACCGCCCGAAACCTTCAATACCCCTCGCGTATCGGAAAAGTGGGAGGTCTGGCTGGTGTCGGCCGTGCGCGCGGGCGCCGGCTTTTTGTCCAGCAGGCGCAGAACGGGGCGGGTCGAGGCTGCGCTGCGCAGCACCCATTTCCAGTCCTCGCTCATCACGCCGCCATTTTCGATAGCCTCCGGATAGGTAAGCTGAATCGTGCTGAACAGGCCGCTCAGGTTTACGTTCAGCAGGCTGCGCATCCCCGGTTGCACCAGGATGCCCCGCTTAAACGCCGGAAAGAAGGTAGCCAGAGAAACGCGGACCGAATAGAGATCGGGGAAAAGGCCGGAGAAATGAAACTGGCCGTGATCGTCGGTCTGCAACCGCTGAACCGGACGGTCCTGCTTGTTGAACAGAACCACGGTCGCACCCATCTGCGGGATCCCGCTCGGGTCGCTCACCACTCCCGCGATGGCTCCCGCCAGCTTGATCGCCGAACCCGTCGCCGCCGTTGCCGGAGCGGTCAGGCACGCCACTCCCAGCGCCAGGCAAAAAACCGTGTTATGCGCCTTCGCTTTCAAGATCCGCGACGCTCCTGCTATCACCGGATGCGAACTCTACCCCTTAGGTTACCGTAAAGTCCGCCGAATTGGTGAGGGCCTGATTCTTCGTTTTGTCCGTAATCTTCAGTCTCACCGTATATTGGCCGGGATCCAATCCCTTTAGATTCAAGAACTTCTCCAGCGTGACCTGGGTCGCCGAGGCGTCCGGCAGCTCCGCCAGGTTCTCCTTCATGGTGGCGATTATCTCGTTGCTGCCTTTTTTCAGAATCTCGTACTCCACTTCACCAACCGGTTTGTGGGTGATGTCGTCCGTACCGAGATTGTACACCTTCATGTAGATTCCCATGCGCTCGTCGCGCTTGAACACGTCATCCACGCGCGGCCGCACCTTGGTCCCGCCGATCACGAACATGCCGGCGCCAATGCTGCGCGCCGGTACCTTTTCTACCTGGTCTGCCAGAATCAGCGTGCTGCTGCTGGCTTTGTCCGGGTCCAGCCGGGGGACCGTGATGGCGACTTCATAATTGTTCATGGTCCCCGCCACCACGTCCTTCGCCACTACGTTCAGCCGGTAGGTCCCGGGCTGCAGCGGCACGATCTTCTGATAAACCGATTTCTGCTTCGCGTACTCCTGCAGGTACTCGCTTGGCGCGTCCACCGTCACCGTGTCTTCAAACGGCGAGACGGCCATGCGGCGGGTCATCGTCGTGATACGCCCGTAAATATTGACCGTCGCCTTCTGTACTCTCTGCTTCGCCTGGAATTGCAAATCTTTGTTGTCGAACTGCAGGGTGATATAGGTCAGCACCGAAGCGTCCGTCACCGGAAAATAATCCACCCTTACCTTCATCGGCAGGATGTTGTAGGTGATGCGAGAATTTACGGCCGCTTCCAGGTCGGTGAATTTCACTTTCGGTGGCGCCTGCAGCTTGGCGAACTGCTCCAGCCGGGTGAATTCGTTCATGCTCTCCGGCAGCGCCCCGAACGGAACGCCCAAGTGCGTACCGTCGGTGTTGTTGAACCGCTGCGTCTTGTCCGACAGCCCCATCTGCTCCATCAGCGTCAGGCCGGCGCCGGGCACGTACAGCAGCGCGTCCTTCTCCGACGGGTCCATCGTCATGTGGTATTCGCCCGACATGGTCGGATCCACGAATTCGATAATAATGTTGTTCCCGATGCCCTCGATGTAACGGTAGCGCCACTGCTCGAACGGGAACGTGGAGGTCTCGCCGCCGCCCTCTTCCGGCGGCCGTTCATACGTCCCGCCCGAAGGATGCGATTCGATTTCGTCCGGAGGCCCGAAGGTGATATAGATCCGGCCGCGATCTGTCTTCCAGCCCGGGATGCCCGATGCGTAATGCTCGTTGGCGTAGGCAATGCGGCGGTAGTGCTCTTCTTTAAACTCGTTCTCCACCGTGTCCGGCGTCGGGTCGCGGCGCAGCCAGAACTGCTCGATAAACTGCTCGCGCTCTTCATCCGTCTGGAGCTTCTTGAAGGCCGCCCGCTCCTCGTCCGTGATGATGTAAACCACGTCCTCGTTGAGCCACTTCCGGTAGGGCGTTTCCAGCTCTTTTTTAAGCTTGGCTTCCCGTCGCTTCTTTTCCCGTTCCGATAGGGGCCTGGCGACCGTCTCGCGCTTCTGATCCTGGTCGTTCGCGGTCTTCGTCTGGTCGTCACTCTGCTGTTGGTCCGCGGCGAAAAGACAGACGGCAATCGCCACGGCAACACCGGAAATCGTAATGCTTGTAACTCTCATTCGCAAACCGCTCCACCTGGACAGGGCTGTTCGGCTGTCATTTATTTTAGATCCCGTCACTTGGGGCGGTCAAACTGTGCCGGCAGGGATACACTGTGCCGCGCGCTGCTCAATCGGAGCGGGGGTCAAAAAAATGGCCGCGGCGGTTTTGGGCCGCCGCGGCCGGGGGCAAATAGGAGAGAGAAGCCCTATTCCATGTAGCTGATAGACAGCATTGGCACGAAATCGTGCAGCCAGCTGCCGATCTTTACGCCCGGAGCTGGCGTAATCAGGGCCGTGGGAAACGGCGTCAGGAAATCGCGAAATTCCGCGCGAAGACTCATGTGGGGCGACAGCGCGAAGTCCACACCCCCACCGAAATCGGCCATCGGCTCCACTTTCTGCGTCTTGGTGAAGTAGGCGAACTGGCTCAACGGCTGGTATGCCTGCTCCGCGCCGGTCCCGCGGAAGAGTTTCATGCCGCCGCCCACCGCCACGAAATAACGCTTGCGCGACTCGCCGGTGGCCCGCGTGTGCCATAGAACGTCGTAATATACCGCGTGCGCCTGGCCGGAGAACGACGCCGTCGTCCCCCCGCTTGTAAGCTGCAGATTGCTCTGCATGAACGTGTACCGCACCTCGCCGCTGATGTGCGCGTTGTACCTCTGGCCGGCGAACGCGCCGGCCGCCAGCCCCGCCTGGAAGCCGGCGCTGGCCGAACCCGCCGGGCTGCTCACCGGCAGCGTTGGCAGAAAGCTCGCTCCCGCCGACCCGCCGAACTCCCATTGCTGGCCGAAACACGTCCCGGCAAGAATTAGTAGGGATATCCCAAACGTCTTCATTTCGCCTCCGTCAATCCACCACGCGCACATCCACCGTGGTGGATGCCCCTCCCTGGGAAATCACCAGCGGAACCGAGAGCCCCTGCGGTGCGTGCAGAGGTACTACCGCATTGATCTGGTATACGCCCACCAGGCCCGGTACCAGCCCCGCGTACAGCACGCCCAGCGTGTCGCCGCCAAGCGCCAGCTGCGGAGCCATCAGCGCGGTCGCCAGCACTCCGCTCGGCGCAGCCGTACCGTCCTGGACTGACGGAACCGTCGCTCCCAGCCCAGTCAAATAAATGATCAGCGTGTCGCCGGAGTGCACCGGGTTGGTCGGCGTGACCAACTGGCCGTTATCGGCGCGTACAACCGTCGCCAGGCCCGTCAGCGGTCCCGCGGTCCCCGACTGGAACACGCTCGGCGCCGTGAAGTTCACGTTGAAATAGTAATTCCCGCTCACGCCGCCCTGCGTGTGAATGGTGATCGTCGCTTTTCCGTTTACGTTCGACGGAAGCTGCGCGTTGATCTGCGATGGCGAAACGAAAATCAGCGGCGTCAATTGCCCGTTGATCACGGCGCACGCTTGCCCCATGCCCGTCGGAAGCGGAATGGTCGAAGTGGCCATGTTGGTGGAAGCCATGTTGGATCCGTAAATGCTGATCAGTCCTCCCGGCGCCACCGCGGCGCTGCCGTCGGCAGCGCTCACCACTCCCGAAATCGACGGCGGCACGATTGGGGCAGCGTAATTGGAAGAGAGCACCGTCACCCCGGACGTGGTCAGCACCGCGATGCTGTTCCCGAGCGGCGCCACCGTGCGCACGAACGGTGTATTGGTATTCGAAAGCAGCGGAGCTTCGGTCATCGGTACCGGGTCTACGTCCGGAGCTGCAACGACTGCCGGCAGATTCTGAATGATGCCCGGCCCGGAAGCCGTGGATCCGGTCACCCGGTAATTCCCCTGCACCGTGAACGCAAATCCCATGGTTTTACCGACCGAGGTGTCGAACGTTCCGGTCGGAACCAGCGAGGAGTTGAATACGTTGTCGCCGATCACAAATCCGCTCGAACCGCCGGCCGCGTACGCGCCCGAAAGCGACGTCAGGTCCTGCCGGTCCGTCACGAACGTGTCCGTCTGCGCGTCGTAGAGCAGCACGTTGCCGTTCGGCGATGCCGCCATGATCTGGCTTCCGTCCGGAGTCGGCGCCAGGACGCTCGTGGCGGGGAAGGCATTATTGTCGTTCGTGTACACGCCGAGCGTGGGCAGGCGTTCTCCGCAACCAGTGACCCAATCGACGCGGTCGATCGCGCAGTTGACCGAACCTGTGGACGATGGGGTGCAGTCCGCTGTGGTGTCGTTCTCTATCAGCACCAGCGTGGCATTATTCGATTGCGCCACCGAGCGCCCGTAATGGCTCGCCGGAAGCATGATCGGCGGCAGTTCCTGCAGCGTGTCCAGTTGGTACTGATAGAGGATTTGCGAGTCACTGTTCGCGATGATCAGTGCTGTGTCGTTAAAGTTGAGCGACATCTTCGCCGGCGTTGTGCCCGTGCGCAGCGCCGTAATCTCCGTGTTGGTTGCTCCGTCGAACACCAGCACCTCGTTCTTGTCCTGGCGCAGCACGTAGAACCGGTTGCGCGCGGGGTCGGCCAGAATGTCGGTCAGGGTCCCCGGAATATCTACCACAGCGCCTTTCTGGTCCAGGTCCGGGCTGCTGATGAGCAGCCGTACCGAAGGCGCCACATTCACCGCCGAGCTGGACGAGATCGTGATTGGCACTGCCAGCGTTCCCGATGTGCTGCTTACGGCCGAGGGGTTGACGCTCACGATGATGGTTGCCGGCGTCGTGCCGTACGCCGGGGAAACCGTCACGCCCGGCTGCGACACTGAAATGCTGAAATCGGTGCGGTTCCCGCCCGGATCGGTGATATTGAAGGTCTGCTGGATCGCATTCCGTGTGCAAAAGTTCGATTGCACAAGAAGGTCCTCGACGGAAGCCGCCAGCCGGTGGTTCTGGTTCAGCGATCCTACCGGCAGCACCATCACGCCGCTGTCCGACACGGCGTAGAGCACCGTGGCGGCGGCATTCAGCACCGCCCTTCCCGTCATGCTCTCCGGCAGGATCAGTTTGTCGCGAACCGTCATATTGTCGGCGTCCATGATCGCCAGCGTCGGCGGTTTCGCCGACGTATAAGGAGGCGCAGTCGGCTGGTTCGGATCCGGAATCTGCGCATACAAGATGTTGTTCGCCGAATCGATGGCGTGGCCGGTGATGTTCGTTGCCGCCACCGCCTGCGGATACCGGGACCGGATCATGAAATTCGGCCCGGGCACGCACAGCGCGGGGGCGTACGCCGACCATCCGATCATCGCCCATGAGCCGTCGGCGGCTACGCTCACTCGCGGCAGCAGGACAGGCGAAGTCACCCACCCGTCGGCCGCAAGGTGGCCGGTGTTCGCGTCGAACCTGAAAATCAGTTGCGGAACCTGTTGGGTGGATGCCGCGCTCGCAACTCCCCAGACGTGCTGGTGGTCGGCGGATGTAGCCAGCGCCGCTTCCACTACCTGTCCTGGAAACGTCGCTGCCATGACCGGCAGAGTCAGCGCCAGGCTGTTGAAAGAAGCGAGTTGTTGGAGCGTCCCCGCGATCGGGTCGAATAGATCCAGGGCTGTCGTGGTGATCACCAGCGCCTGCTCGCTTGTTCCGTTCGAAAAGAATGCCGCTGCCAGCGGAGGGTTCCCGGTCGAAAAATTCTGTTGCGAGTTCGAGGTCAGGTCGATCAGCGTGATCGAGGTTCCGTTCAGCGAGTTCGGCCCGTAGTTGGTCGTTAGCAGAAAGCGCGCGTCCGGCGAGATCGCGATCGACCCCGGCACCTTCAACAGGTTGATCGAGGTGTGCACGGTGTTATCGGCGGTCGAGAGCACGTCGATCCGGTTGGCCGTGAAGTTAGCGATGTAGAGTTTGCCGCGTGTTTCATCCAAGGCGATATCGGAGGCGTATCCAGTCACCGGAACGACCGTTCCGAAGCTGGCTGCGGCCGCCGGTGCGATGCAACCGGCCGCCATGATAATCGTGGTCAGGATCCTGTTTCGACGCATAGATAACGTTACGATTGAATCCCTTCACGCACTCCGATGCAATGATCGAAATGGCTAGTAAGCCGCGCCTCACCAAAGTTAACTGGTTTTGTTTTGGGAACTTACACGGGGCATGGGCAGGGCGCCTGGGGTGGGCTTCCACATCTGTCGAGATACTCCAGCTCACACGGATGATCAGATCCGCGGAATCCGTGTGAGCTCAAGTGACAGATTTGGTCCGGGCGGCGTCCTTCCCGGACCTCTTTCTCTTAATATTGCCGGGTTAGAAAGGGTCGAACCGGAGAATTGAACCGTGTGGGAGGCTCGGGGCGCTCGTTCGGGCGCTCCAGCACCAGCGAGCGCAATCCGGGCACCGCGCCTGGGCGATTTTTCTCGCCCGACGGAAGCTGTCCAGTGCTCAAGTTCTTCAGGCCAAACAGCGCCAGCTCGAACCGGTCCTTCACCCCGACTTTCTGGAACAACCGCGAAAGGTATACCTTCACCGTACCCTCAGAAATCATCAGCGTGCTGGCGATTTCCTTATTCTTCAATCCTTGCGAGAGCAGGCTCACCAGCTGCCCTTCGCGCTGCGTCAGAGCCACGCGGCGTGCGCAAAGGAAGCTGTCCGTCAACGCCTTTTCGAACCACAACTCGCCGGCCTGCACCTTCTGCAGGCATTTCACCTGCAGATCCGTCGGCAGAGTCTTGCGCAGAATGCCGCGCACGCCCAGACCCATGGCTTGGAAAGCCAGTTCGGTGGAAATGGAATTGACCCAAAGCACAATTTTGGTGCTGGCCATCGTGTGTTTGAGATCCGTCAGCACAGCAAAGGTGATCTCGGGCGTCAGGTCCAACAAGACCAGATCCGGCATTCCGTGCGTCACCTGGTCGGCCACGCCAGCCACTGTGTTGCAGGTCGGCAGCAACTCAAACCCATCCACCTGGCGCAGGACCGACTCCAGTCCTTTGGCCAGGATCGGTTCGTCGCTGTACAGTAAAATTCGCGTCGTCATTTGTCGTTTCCTTTTCGTGCCGGGTGAAATACGCGCATTTCTATATTTAAATCAATGGAATGCGTCGCTTCGCCTTGCATACCAGGATTCTCCAACGAAATATATCCATTGTCAATAAAAATTTAGCTAATTTCGGTTGCATTTCTCGAAAATTGGGAACTATCTTCGTGTATCTAAGAAAATTCTGGCCGCCAAATATTTGTTTCTTTTCAGACACTTGCTGGCGCCATGAAGTGTCCGGCTGATCACCGAAATAAGGGGAATTACGTATTATTTTTTAGTGGTACTAACCCTATCCCCACGTTCGCGTGCAGTCCGGCACCCCCTTTCCCCGCAGCGCGCCAAGCGCTGCCCGCACCCCCTCAAAATCGTGGATCAGAAACAAAACATTCTGAAATAAGATATAGTGGCCGTTATTATTCAGTATGTTTTCAGAATTCATTAACCTTCGGCAACATACAGTTGTAGTCCATTTACGATATTGATGCCACGCAACTTCGGCGCTAATTTCGCAGATGTCCAGGAGTCATGCGAAACATTAACCGGCGTGAAAGCCCGCGCATTGAAATCAAACTCCGCTGTCACGTCACGTCGCCGGCGCTGTGGATGCGCTACCCCATGTACACGGAAAACATAAGCCGGAGCGGCCTGCTGGTGGCCTGGGGCGGAGAAGCCTCCGCTTTACCCATGCCGGTACCTGGACAGATTCTTACCATCGAGGTCGAACTTCCCGCCAACCACGGCTTTGGCCAGAAGTGCATTCACTGCCAGGGAACCGTGACGCGGATCTCGCAGGACGCGGATAACCCCCGCATCGCGCTGCGCGTGAATTATATGGATTTTCGGGCCTTCCATGATCGTCTGCGCGTGCTCGACGCGCAGGTGCCGGTGGTCAACAGTTGGATGGCGTAGACGGACTATATATGTCAGCTCCGAAATCCCAACTCGCCTTGAAGTGGATGCCGTCCTTCACGGATTTCGCGTTCCTGATGCCGATCCTCTTTCTGTTCGGCCGCATGAACGGGCTGAAAACACTGCTCGGCGATTGCGATACCGGCTGGCATATCCGAACCGGAGAGTGGATCTCCGCCAATCATGCCGTTCCCGCGCACGATATCTTTTCTTTTTCCAAACCCGGAGATCCGTGGTTCGCATGGGAGTGGCTCTCCGACGTCCTTTTCGCCTGGATCAATGCGCACGGCGGCCTGCGCGCGCTGGTAATTTTCGCAATTCTTTTACTTTCCACCACATTTACCCTTTTGTATTTCCTGGTCCGGCGCCGCTCGAATCATATCGTGGCCATCTGCGTGACCATGCTCGCCGCGGCCGCCTCCTCGATTCACTGGCTCGCCCGGCCGCATCTTTTCACCCTTCTTTTTACGGTTCTGCTTTATGGCGCGCTCGAAAACGTTCGTGCCGGCCGCACCCGGCTGGCAGGCGTGCCATACCTGGCGATCTTTCCGGCCGCCACCGTCCTCTGGACCAATCTGCACGGTGGATTTTTTGTCGGAATTATAATGATTTTCGTATATGGCGTCGCGGAATTATTAGAATTCGCCTTCACTCCGGACGCCGGCGCCCGTGAACAGGCCCGCCGCCGCGGCCGCGCCTATTTCCTCAGCGCCCTAGGCTGCCTGGCTGCCAGTCTCATCAATCCCTATACCTACCACCTGCACGCCCACATGCTGCAGTACCTGCGGGATCCCTGGAACAGCGAACACATCATGGAATTCCTTTCGCCGAGTTTCCACCATCCCACGGCGCTGTTTTTCGAGATGCTCCTGGCCCTGGGAGCCTGGGCTGCATTTGCCAACCTCAGTCGCGGCCGCCTGGTCGAGCCGATCCTGTTCATCTTGTGGGCGCACGCCGCCCTTCTGGCTGCCCGCAATATTCCTCTCTTCGCCATCATCGCGGCCCCTATGGCCGCCGGCGTCATCCAACAGGCTCTCGACGCTTCCGCGGAGTGGAACGTGGCCGGGTGGGCGGGTTCTCTGGTGGCCCGGTTTAACCGGCTGGTGGTTCGCACCTCCGAAAGCGAAGCCATCCGGCGTTCGCATCTCGTGAGCGCGCTCGGTCTCGCGGCCGTTGTCGCCCTGGTGTGGGCGCCCCACCCGCCCAAGAAATTCCGCGCCGAGTTCGATCCCGGTTTCTATCCCGCCAAGGCTCTTGCCGCTCTTCGCGGCCGCCCTTCGGCCCGAATTTTCACTAACGACGAGTGGGGCGACTACCTCATCTGGAGCCTCTATCCGTCCAACCGCGTTTTTGTCGACGGCCGCAGCGATTTCTACGGTGACGATTTCGAGAACCGCTACGTTGATGTCCTCAATGTCCAGACCGGCTGGGATAAGACCCTGAGCCGGTTCGGCGTCGACACGATTTTACTGCCCCCGGGAGCGCCGCTGGCCGGCGCCCTCAAGGAATCCAGCCGCTGGAAGGCCGTTTATGACGATGGCATCGCGCTCATCTTCCGGCCGTCGGCTAAACCCTGGGGCGAAGCCGTTTCTGTCACAGCAAGCCGTGACGGAGAAAGCCGTGGTCGCGAGATCACGAAAACAGGGTCGGGTAATCAAGAAACCGGCCTCACCAAGTCCAAAACGTAGGAGCAACGACGATGACGATTTTGCGCAATTTCTGGAATGATGAACAGGGCCAGGACCTGATCGAATACACTCTGCTGATGGCCTTCGTGGCGCTGGCTTCGGCCGCTCTTTTCCTTAGCGCCGGCGGCAGCATCAAGGGTATCTGGTCAACCACTAACAGTCAGTTGGTTGCGGCCAACGCGTCCGCCAGCTAGTTCCGGTAAGGGTATGCGGCCCGTTGTCATGGCCGTCATACCCTTTTCCGGGGCAGGTCCCGAAGTTGGCCGGTTCGTCCGGCCAGCGGCAACATATGCAATCAGGCAAAAACCAAACGACAGGATTGGCCGCGACGCGTCTGGGACGGAGGGAAGCAGGTTCGACCGGCGCGTTGCGGCACAGCCCGCACAAGCAGTGAGGCTTCGGTGTCAGTTCCGGCGAAAGCCGGACACCGCCCGAAAGCCTGAAGCCGACGGCTGGTGAGTATGAATAAGAGATTCATTGGGGTTCTGATCTTCGCGTTTGTAGTGGCTTCGGTGGCGAGCCTTATGCTGTACCGCCTTCTGCTGAACCGCCCGCAGGCGGCCAAGGCGGCACAGCCGTCTGCCCAGATTGTCCTCGCCACGCGCGATCTTGAACTAGGCACGGTCCTCAAAGATGAGGACGTTAAGCTCTCAGACTGGCCGGGGGCAGTGCCCGCCGGCGCTGCGACTAAGGCTCAGGATGTCGTCGGCCGGGGTGTAATCACCCCGATCTTCGCCAAAGAGCCGATCATTGACTCCCGCCTCGCGCCCAAAGGTGCGGGCGGCGGACTGGCTGCCATGATCCCGCCAGGAATGCGCGCCGTAGCCGTGCGCGTCAACGAAGTCGTCGGCGTTGCCGGCTTCGTCGTTCCCGGCATGCGGGTCGATGTATTGATCTCGGGCAGTAAGCCTGGCGGCGAGAACACCATGGGGACGCTTACCCGAACCCTGCTGCAAAACCTCGAAGTCCTCTCGGCAGGGCAGGATATCAAGAAAGATGCGGAAGGCAAGCCGATCCAGGTGCAAGTCGTCAACCTTTTGGTGACGCCCGAGCAGGCCGAGCAGTTGAGCCTGGCCGCCAACCAGACCACCATCCAGCTCGTCCTGCGTAACCCCCTGGATCACGAAGTTGCCAAGACCTCGGGCACGGCCCTCGCCCTCCTGTTCAATGGCGGGAAGCTGAAGGCGCCGTCGGATGAGGGCGAATCCAAGGCCGCGCCTCGCCGCGCCGTAAGAACAGCCGCCGTTCCGCTTCCGGCCGCCAGGCCGGATCCGCCGTTCGTCATGGAAATCATTTCGGGGAATAAAAAGGCAGAAACCAAGTTCACGCCGGGTGGGGAGGGTAAATAAGTGTTACGGGTCCGCGATATCCTGACGCTTCTGGCCATGGCCGCTTGCGGCTCCTGGTTGTCCTTCGTGCCCGCCCGGGCGAGTGGCCCGGGTCCCGCGGCCGTCCGGCAGGGCGGCGTGCAGTCCCCGGATCAGGTGCCTGCCCAAACCACCAGCGGGGGCCCCGGCAAGTTGATGGTGACCGTCGGTAAGTCTCTCATCATCGACAGCCCGCTTCGCATCGAGCGCATCTCCGTCGCCAACGGCGATCTCGCCGAAGCGGTCGCCGTGCGCCCCAACGAGGTCCTCATCAACGGCAAAGCTCCGGGTGAGACCTCCCTCATCGTCTGGCAGCTCAATGGCGCACGCCTCATCTACGATCTCACCGTCCGTCTGAGCTCGCAGCACCTGGACGCGGTCCGCCAGCAGATTGCCCGCGACTTCCCCAACTCCGATATCAATGTCACCTTCGAAAACGACACCGCTTTTGTCCGCGGCAGCGTCAAAGATATGGTCGCGGCCGATCGCGTCATGGCCATTGCCTCGACCTTAGGCAAGGTCATCAATCTTCTCCGCGTTGAGGTGCCGCCCGTCGAGCAGCAGGTGCTGTTGAAGGTGCGCTTCGCCAACGTGGACCGTTCCGCCTCCATCCAGTTGGGAGTCAACTTCTTTTTCGACGCCTTCAACCAGCTTTCCAATATAGGTACCGGTGCTCCTCTAGCCGCAACCCCCGGAGCCCTCAACCTCGCCACCGGCGTCAACATCCTTTTGCAGCGTGGAAATCCCGACATTGCGGCCGCCATTCAGGCCCTCCAGAACAAACAAGTGTTGCAGATGCTGGCCGAGCCCAACCTGCTCGCCATCAGCGGCCAGACCGCCAGCTTCCTGGCGGGCGGCGAGTTCCCCTTCCCCATGGTCCAGCCCTCCGCAGGCACGGTGGCCGTCAGCATCATGTGGCGTGAATATGGCGTCCGCCTGAGCTTCCTCCCCACGGTCACGCCCCGCGGCACCATTCGCCTGAAAGTGGCTCCCGAAGTAAGCTCGCTCGATTACACCAATGCCGTCACGGTGGAGGGCGTTACCGTTCCCGGCCTGTCCTCCCGCCGCCTGCAGACCGAAGTCGAACTCGAGAGCGGCCAGACTTTTGTCATCGCCGGTCTGCTCGATCACCAGACCACCGACAGCCTGTCCAAAATTCCCGGTATCTCCAACATCCCGGTGCTCGGCAAGCTCTTCCAGAGCAAGCAGACCACGCGTAGTAATTCCGAGTTGATCGTCATCATCACGCCGGAACTGGTGCGCCCCATCCCAGCCGGCGGCAAGGTCCCGGAACTGCCATTTCCGAATACCTTCCTCCCGACTGATCCCGGAGTGGTGGTCTCGCAACCCGGCATCAATCAAACCGGATCGGTGCCCGTGAAGCCCAAAACTGACACAATTCCGGTAGAGGCCCTCAGGCCCAACGGTGGTGGGGCGCCGGCTACTCCCACGCCCGCTGCGTACCAGATGATTCCGATGGTGCCTGCCCCCGCGGCTCCGGTCAATCCTGGCTTGACACCTCCAGCCGCTACCACTCCGGCCGGAACAGGAAACGGGACGGGCAAATGAACGAAGACGGACTATGTATCCGCTGACGATCGGCTTCGCCATCGAAAATCGGGAGCTCTGGGAGCAGGCTCAGTCCTGTCTGGCCAGTATGCCCTTCCGGGTTACTGTCGAACACCAGGATCTGGGCGATTTGAGCACCTTCCTCGACCGTCTGGAACGAGTCCGCCCGGATGTCGTGCTGGTGGATATCAGCGACTGGAAGGAGCCGCTGGAAGGTCTCGTCTCCGCCATCCGTAACGTCACCGGCGACGCCATGGTCGTCGCCCTCAATAACAGCGCCGACGCCAGTGTCATCCTTTCCGCCATGCGCGCCGGCGTCAACGAGTACATCTATCCGCCCATCGCCGAGGCGCTACGGCGCGCCCTCGAAAAACGTTCCGTGGAACGCGGCCGGCGGCGCGACGGTTCTTCCAAGGGAACCGGCAAAGCATTCGGTTTTCTTTCCGCCAAGGGCGGCTGCGGTGCCACTACCCTGGGCTGCCACGTTGCCGCCGAGTTGGGTTACGCCCAGCAAAAGGTATTGCTGGTCGATCTCGACCTCGATGCCGGCATGGTTGCCTTCATCACCAAGACAAAAGCTGTTTATTCCATTCTGGACGCCGTCAACAACCTGCATCGCCTCGATATCTCCTACTGGAAGGCTCTCGTCTCCAATGGAATTCCCGGAGTCGAAATCGTCTCTTCCCCCCTCGCCCTGGCCACCAAACAACAGCCCAAAGACGACCAGATCCGCCACGTGCTGGCCTTTGCCAAGCCGAATTACGACTGGACCATCGCGGACCTGGGCCGCAGTCTGAGCCGCATGGCGATGGCTGCGATGGAGGAGATCGACGAGGTCTGCCTGGTGACTACGCTGGAAGTCCCGGCGCTTCACCAGTCGAAGCAGATCGTGCAGACGCTTCTGGATGGCGGGTACGGCAAGAACCGCATCCGCCTCATCCTCAACCGCTCCCCGAAACGGCTCGACATCACGGCAGCCGAGCTGGAAAAGATGCTCGGGGTCGGAATCTTTTGCATGATTCCGAATGACTACCCCGAGCTCTATGAGACCTACGCCGAAGGCCGTATGCTCCACCGGACCTCCGAACTGGGCCGGCAAATCGCCCAGCTTGCATACAAGCTCACCGGTATGGAAGAGGAGAAGCCGAAAAAGAAGTTTGGTTGGTTTTGACCGTCGCGGCCTCCCACTGCTCGGGAGGGCGCAAGGAAACGAGGCCTGATCGATGGCGACGCTGCTGAATTCCGTTCCGAAACCCGGGGAGGCCCGGGAAACCGGCTGGGTAGACCGTCTCTTCACCAAGGAAGGATATTCGCCGGAGTACCAGGAGCTGAAGTTCACGCTCCACCGTAAGCTCCTGGACCGGATCAACCTGGAAGCGCTCTCTTCCATGGCCGGCGAGCGCGTGCGCGCTGAAATCCGTGCCGCCGTCGCCAAGCTGGTAGAAGAAGAAAAGACGCCGCTCAGCCTGGTCGAGAAAGATCGCGTCATCGAAGAAATTCTCGATGAGGTCTTCGGCCTCGGTCCTCTCGAGCCCCTCCTCGGCGACCCCACCGTCTCCGATATTCTGGTGACCACTCCGAAGAAGGTTTACGTGGAGCGCGGCGGCAAGCTGTATCGCACGCCGGTCGAATTCAAAGACGACGCCCACCTCCTCCGCATCATTGAAAAGGTGGTTTCCCGCGTCGGGCGCCGCGTCGATGAATCCTCACCCCTGGTGGACGCCCGCCTGCCCGATGGTTCCCGTGTCAACGCTGCCATTCCCCCCGTGGCTGTGGACGGTCCCCTGCTTTCCATCCGCCGGTTCGGCCGCCACGCGATGCGCGGCGAAGATCTCGCCGCCCGCCTCGCCATGACCGAGGGCATGCTGGAGTTGCTCAAAGCATGCGTCAAGGCCCGTCTGAACATCCTCATCTGCGGCGGTACCGGCTCCGGTAAAACCACACTGCTCAATGCGCTCTCCGGCTATATTCCGGAAGATGAGCGCATCGTCACCATCGAAGACGCGGCCGAATTGAAGCTCCAGCAGACCCACGTGGCCCGTATGGAAACGCGCCCCGCCAACGTCGAAGGCGTCGGCGCCATTCACATCCGCCAACTCGTCATCAATGCCCTCCGTATGCGGCCCGACCGCATCATCGTCGGTGAGGTCCGTTCGGAAGAAGCGCTGGACATGCTCCAGGCCATGAACACCGGTCACGACGGCTCGCTCACCACCGTCCACGCCAATACCCCCCGCGACGGTCTGGGCCGCCTCGAGGTCATGGTCGGCATGGCCAATTCCAATATGGGCATCCGCTCCATCCGCCAGCAGATTGCCTCTGCCGTGAACCTGTTCGTGCAGGTGGCCCGCTTCAGCGACGGCGCCCGCCGCATCACCCACATCACCGAAGTGGTCGGCATGGAGCAGGATGTCATCACTTTGCAGGACATCTTCGTGTTCGATAAGACCGGCATCACCGAATCCGGCAAAGTCACCGGCCGTTTCCGCGCCACCGGCATTCGTCCCAAGTTTTACGAGCGTCTGAAAGCCAGCGGCATCACCTTATCGCAACAGTTGTTCCAGACGGTGGTGGAGATCAACTGATGCCTGCTGGCGTCATCGTCGCATTTATTGTCGTCTTCGCGCTCATCATGATTGCGGTGAGCGTGGGCCTGAAGTTCCTCGACGCCCGGCGCAAAAAGCAGGTCACCGACATGCTCAGCACCGCGGCGGGCGAGCAGGTCGTTACCATCACCAGCCTGCTCAAGGAGATCGACCCCGATAAGCCCACCGGCTTCAAGGCCATTCTCAAATCGATGCAGTTCTCCCGTCACGCCCAGGAGCAACTGCAGCAGGCGGGTTTGACCTGGACCTCGACGCAGCTGATGTCGGCGATGGGGTTGATGTCCATCCCCGGCTTTGGCCTGGGCCTGATCATCGGCGGGCCTCTGGTTGCCCTCGCCGGCGCAGCCGCCTTCGCCCTCCTCCCCTACCTCTTTGTTCGCAAAAAGCGCACCAAGCGGCTGGAAAGGCTGGAAGAACAGTTTCCGGAAGCGCTTGACTTCCTCGCGCGCTCCATGCGCGCCGGCCACGCCTTCAGTATCAGCCTGGAAATGGTCGGCGAAGAGTTGCCAGATCCCCTGGCGCAGGAATTCCGAACCCTCTTCAACGAGCAAAACCTCGGCGCGCCCCTCGATATCGCCCTGCGCAACTTCTCCAATCGCGTACCCCTGCTCGATTGCCGCTTCTTCACGTCATCGGTCCTGCTGCAGAAGCAGACCGGCGGCAACCTGAGTGAGATTCTTTCGCGCCTGGCCTACGTCATTCGTGAGCGTTTTCGTCTCAAGGGGCAGGTCAAAGCTGCCAGCGCCCACGGGCGCCTCACCGCCACCATCCTTACGCTGTTGCCCATCGGCACCATGTTCGGCCTTCTAGTCGTCGCCCCCGGGTATCTGCAGGGAATGGCCGCCGACCCGGATGGCAAAAAGATGATCGCCGCCGCCGTGATCGCTCAGGTGCTCGGCAATTACTTCATCAAGAAGATCATTCGCATCAAGGTGTGATATGGCTGATCCATTAATATTTGCGATCTTCTGCTTCCTCAGCTTGATGGCCATTTTGAGCTGGGTTGGCTACCGCATCTATTACCGCCCCGGACGCTTCCTCAAGCAACTCGGTGCGCCGGTCATTACCGGTGAGCAACAGGCGGTGGCTGCGGCTTCCGCTAATGAGCGCCAGGCCAACCCGATGGTCGAGATGTTGACCCGCATCGGTTCCAGCGTCCCTTCCTCGGAGGCGGAGCTCGCCAGCCTCAAGACCAACCTCATCCGGGCCGGATTCCGCTCTGAAAAGGCCCTGCCCGTGTTTTACGGCATTCGTCTGATCTGCGTAGTCATCATGCTGGTGGTCAGCCTCGTGTTGCAGGTCCGCATGCCCTCCAATCCGGTAATGAGTGTGGCGTTGCTGGTTTTCGGCTGCGCGGCCGGCTGGATCCTTCCGCGCACTTTCCTGGAGAAGAAGGTAGCCCGTCGCCAGGAGACCCTGCGCCTCTCCCTGCCCGACGCGCTCGACCTCATGGTCGTTTCCGTCGAAGCCGGCCTCGGCCTCGATCAGGCCATCAGCCACGTCGCCGCCGAGCTTGATGTCGCCCATCCCGAATTGAGTGAGGAGCTGTCGCTCGTCATGCTGGAAATGCGCGCCGGCAAGCGCCGCCAGGACGCGCTTCGCAATTTCGGTGAGAGGACCGGAGAGCCGGAAATCAAAAAGCTCGTGGCCATCCTCATCCAGAACGATCGCTTCGGCACCAGCATGGGAGAATCCCTCCGCACCCATTCTGATTTCATGCGCACGCGCCGCCGCCAGGAAGCCGAGGAGCGGGCGGGCAAAGTAGGCGTCAAGCTGGTCTTCCCGATTTTCTTTTTCATTTTGCCGTCGATGCTGATTGTCGCGGCCGGGCCTGGCATCTTACAGATTTTCAAGTATCTATTCCCAATGATGAAAAGTATGGGATAGCAGAAAGGAGGCAACCGCATGAATCAGCTGGTACAAACGGTCATTTGGCTTGGCGCCGGCACATTTCTGTTTGTGTTCTTGAAGCGGCGCCGGGCACGCAGCAGGCAGAATTAGTGCGGTCTCCCGCACACCGCTTCCCCGTCGGGTCCGCCTCGGGGTGCCGGCCGGGCGGTGTGAGAGCAGTTCGGGAACAGGAGACCGTCGGTATTTGGAGCATTCAATTAGACGCGGGAAGCGCCGAGCGGCGCCGATCGAAGGCTGGGGCCTTATCGGCGTCGTCCGGCGTTTGAAACGCGGTTTGGACCCCCCGGGAAAGGAGAGGACATGGCAATTGCTCTAGAGGGCTCGATCTGGCTGGCAGCCGGTGTCACGCTGGTAATGCTGCTCAGCCGCCGCCGCCGTGCGCGGCCGGTGCGCTGACGCCGGCGTGTCGCCACACTTGTCCGGCTTGCGTGTATGCCGATTGACGCTCTCATCAACCAACAAAATCCGGATGGCGGCTGGCCGTATCTCCGGGGCACGTCCTGGACTGAGCCCACCGTATACGCCGTAATGGCTCTCCTGGCAGCCAGCCAAAGCCAGGCCGCGAGCCGCGGATTCGCCTGGCTGGCCGCCACCCAACGCGCCGACGGCGGCTGGGCGCCGCAGCCCGGTGTCGGCCAGAGTACCTGGGTAACCGGGCTCGTGGCCCTGCTGCCCGTCGCGCCGCTCGGCGAAACCCGCCACGCGGCGGCCATCGGCTGGTTGATGGACACCGTGGGACGCGAATCCACTTTGGCCTACCGCGTACGCGAATTTTTGCTCGGCAACTCGCTCCCGCCGGAGCAGCAGTTCGCCGGCTGGCCGTGGGTGCCCGGAGCCGCCGCCTGGGTCGGCCCCACTTCCGTCGCCATGCTCGCACTGGAAAAGGAGCGCCGCCGCAACCCGTCCGCTTCCATCGAGCGCCGCCTTGCTGCCGGCCGTCACTTCCTCCTCGACCGTATGTGCGGCGGCGGTGGCTGGAATCACGGCTCAGCCCGTCCGTTGGGCTACGATTCGGATCCTTATCCCGAAACCACTGGCTTGGCCCTCGCCGCGTTGCGCGGGGTGCGCTCGCCGAAAATTGACCTCTCCATTGAGGTTGCGCGCGGCTTTTTATCGGAATGTCGCTCCACTGACGCCCTCAACTGGCTGCGCCTCGGACTCATCGCGCATGGCCATCTCTCGCCGGACTTTCGCCCTCCCGCCGATCTCGCATGCCGCACCACCTGCGAGGGATCTCTCCAGCTTCTGCTCGAGCACACCGGCGGCGCCGGATTTTTCTGGGCGTAAAACCATGGAAGACTCGCGCATGTTCAGCCACACGCCTGGGCCATCCCGCATCACCCGCCGCCGGTGGGCAGCCGCTTCCGCAGGCCTCCTGGTCGGCTGCGGCAGTCAGCCCGCCATCGCGCCTGCCCACGTCTCCATCACCCGCGCAACGCGATACGACCAGCGCCTTTACGCCACCATCCGAGAAATTCTTGCCGCCCATCGCCTCGATGTCCGCGGCCGTTCAGTCCTCCTCAAGCCGAATCTCGTCGAATTTGAGCCGGCCGGAGCCATCAACACTCATCCTCTGTTCGTCCACGCCGTCTATGAGGCCTTTCGCTCCCTCGGCGCCGCCAGCGTGCGTATCGCCGAAGGCCCCGGCCACCGCCGCGAAACTCTCGATATGGCCGAAGCCGCCGGTTACTTCCAGGCCGTGCCCGGCTTCGAAAACCTCTTCACCGATCTCAACCTCGATGATGTCTCCCGGACCCACCCCGGACGCCAATTCTCGAGCCTGGAGAAGCTGTACCTTCCCAATACCGTGCTGCGCGCCGACCTCCTGGTCTCGCTGCCCAAAATGAAAACGCATCACTGGGTAGGGGCCACCCTCTCCATGAAAAACCTCTTCGGCCTCGTTCCCGGCGCTATTTACGGATGGCCGAAAAATGTCCTGCACTGGGCCGGCATCGATGAATCCATCGCCGATCTGCACGCCCTCTTCCCGCGCCAGTTTGCCCTGGTGGACGGCATTCTCGCCATGGAGGGCAACGGACCCGTTCAGGGCAAGCCCAAGCCCGCCGGCCTTCTGGTAGCCGGCAGTGACCCCGTAGCCGTGGATGCTACCTGCTGCCGTCTCATGCGCATCGACCCGTTCCACATCGGCTACCTCCGGCTTGCCACCCGCGACGCCCGCGCCCGCCTGGCCGAGGCCAATATCCGGCAGATCGGAGATGCCATCGCCGGGGCTGCTACCCGTTTCGAAGTACCGCCTGACTTTCTGGGCGGCCATCTGGCCCTGAGCTGATGCACCTGCCCGCGCAGCGGCTTCCACTCGATGCCCGGCGTTTTCCCCCTTACATCTTGGCTTCGCTCCTGATCCTCGTCCCCTGCTTCTGGCAGTCGCGCATGCAAGCCGGCGATCTCTCCAGCCACATCTACAATGCCTGGCTGGTTGAGCAGGTCGAGGCCGGCCGCGCGCCCGGCCTGGCGGTCGTTCCCCAATTCACCAACATCCTTTTCGACCTCCTCCTCACCGGCATGTTCCGGCTGTTTGGAGCCGCCGCGGCGCAGCGCATCGCCGTCTCCCTTGCCGTCCTCGTATTCGTCTGGGGTGCGTTCGCCTTCGCCCGCGCCGTATCGGGATTGGCGCCGTGGCACCTGCTTCCCCTTCTCGCCATGCTGGCCTATGGCTGGGTTTACCACATGGGCTTCTTCAATTTCTATCTGAGCCTCGGTCTGTGCATGTGGGTCCTGGCCCTGCTCTGGACGCCGCGGCCGCACCGCATTGTGGCCGCCACCCCGCTCGTTCTGCTGGCCTGTCTCGCACATCCTCTGCCCGTCTTCTGGAGCCTCGCAATTCTTGCCTACGTTCTCGCCGCGCGCCCTTTGTCCCCGCTACGCCGAGCCCTGTTCGCAGCAGCCTGCCTCGGTCTTATGGGGGCCGGCCACTCCCTTCTCCGCGCTCCGTTTTCCGTGCGCTGGTCGCCCTGGCAGATCTGCAACAGTCTGGGCCTTGAACAGGTTTGGGTTTTCGACGTCAAGTACGTCGTCTTCGCGCTCGGCCTGCTTGCCCTCTGGGCCGTGTTGCTCGCCCGTCTCCTTCATCTCCAGGGCCTCCGGGAAGTGCTCTCCACCATCCCGTTCCAGATCTGCTTTCTCGGTGCAGCCGCCGTTGTGCTCCTGCCCGAGGCCGTCCGGTTGCCCGGAGCCGCCTCCCTCCTCGGATACATCCCAGAGCGCATGTCCCTCACCGTCCTACTGTGCTCGTGCGCGCTCCTGGCCGCGGTTCCGCCACGTCGGGCCGATCGCCTTTTCCTGTTCGCGTTAGCCTCGCTCTTTTTCCTTTTCCTCTATCGCGACGAGCGTATTATCAATGCTTTAGAAGATCGCGTCGGCCACGCCGTCGCGGTTCTGCCCGCCGGCAGCCGCATTGTCATGCCCGTGGCCGATTCCGCCATCCGTGCCAATCCTTGGTGGCACATCCTGGACCGCGCCTGCCTTGGCCATTGCCTCAGCTACGGGAATTACGAGCCTGCCACCCTCCAGTTCCGCGTTCGGGCGAAAGGACGGAACGCCATTGTCACCGCCTCTGACGGTGAAGCCTGGTTGCTCCGCCGTGGCGGCTATGTGGTGCGCGGCTCTGATCTGCCCCTCTTCCAGGTGGAGATCGATTCCGTCGGCGCTGTTTCGATCCGCCCCCTCCACGCTGCCGACCGCTGTGATGGGGCGAAACTGGCGCTCTGAGAGTAGATATTGGCTACCGTTCGCGATTTGTGATCGCCGGACTTGCTTCCGTCCGCTGAGCTATCCCAGGGCTGGGTGTCCCGGCGCGGCGAGCATCACCAGCAAGTTCCACACCACCAGCGCGCTATACCAGTAGATTGCGTACCGCATCAGCCGGTGCTTTTTCCAGTACACGCACAGAGCTCCGAGTCCCAGCGCTACCAGCTTTGAGCTCACCACTCCCATCACCGGTCCGGCATGCATCAGCATGCGGATGAAGGGACTGGCCTCGCTGGCGCCCAGCTTGAAACCGATCATGGTAGTCAGCAGATCGAGAAGTTGCAGGTAGATGAATAGCTGCCCTACGCCCATTTCTTGTTGCCTCTCAGGTCTTCTATCGGCGGAACTCGAAAATCACCTTAGCCTGTGCCTTAAATGAAATATTAACCTTGGATATATCGATTGTACTATCCCAAAGCAATACATTTGTATTCGCTGCAACAGTAAGGCGGCCGAATCCGGCACATTCGATTCTGGTAAGCCCGCCTTGAGGCCCGCGACAGCGATCATTTTGAAACCACTTGCGCGTGATTCAGTGCCGCCACCAGCGGCACACCGCCCAGTATGTTGCCCACCAGCGTCGGCAGCATATACCCGCCCAGACACTGATACCAGGGCAACGTTCCCAGGCTGGTCAGGTATAAAACCTCGATCGAGCCCGCAATGATGTGGGTGAACCCGCCCAGCCCTACCAGCCACGTCACACCCACGATCACCGGCAGACGGCCCGTTTCCGCCACGGGCAACAGCCACACCATGAAAGCAATCAGCCACCCGGCGAAAATCCCGCGCAGCAGCGCCAGACCGAACGTGACATTGGCCGATTGCCTGCCAATTGCAAAAAAAGCCCGATGCACTTCCGCCGGCAGAATCGCGGTGTTCGCCAGCACCCACGCAATCACACCCGCACCCACCAGGTTCATCAGCAGTACGACTCCCCAAAGCCGGAGTACGTCGTGGAGCGTTTGTTTATCCCGCCGCTCCAACAGCGGAATAAT
>DATJMP010000344.1:0-32743 GCA_035508655.1 Bryobacteraceae bacterium | reverse complement strand
TCGATTGTGTTGTGCTACGAACGACGAACGCGGCGAATTCCGGCGCGGTGTGTACGTGAGGCCTGGACACACTGCCATTCGGCTGCGCTGCGCTCAGCCCGGTCATGGGCAGTTCAACCGGGCCCCCCTGGTAAGTTCCCTTCCGTACCGGCGCCCCGAAAAAGTTTTGTGCATCCCGCACCTCGTAAGATTCCCCTCGCTCCAGGATTCCCGCCAGGTTCACCGCCACCGATGGGACGTGGTCCCAGTTATAGATAATAATGTTCGCTCGCCCGCGCTCATACCGGTTCGCGCGCACGGCTACTACGGTTCCGTGCGGACGTGTTCCCCCGTAGTGGCTTTGCGCATCCATCCCGCCAGCACCGCGCCACGCCTCCCATGTCCTTCCGGCGCGGTCGAGAGTGAACGACCCGGAACCGTAATACATGTTGGTGTCCCACTCGTAAGACGGCCCAGCCTGCAGTGGCACCACGTTCACCATGGGATGAGTGCCATTCATGATCAGGTTATGTGTGACCCGCAGGGACTCCCACCGCCAGAAATCCAGCGCATCCATACCTCCGACAAAATAGTTATCCTGCACCACGGCGGAGCCGTTGCGGGGGCTCCACGGATCCCCCATCTCGTTATATCCGCTCAACTCGGGGCGGAAGTAAGTGAAGTTATGCGCCAGTAAAATATTCTGCGCCCCTCCTTCGCCGCCGGCCACGATGATATTGTCCGAAGCCGAATGCACGTTTCCGATCGCGCCGTTGTCGAAAACCGCGTTGCCCTCCAGCACCAGGTCTCGCACGTCCGCATTCTTGGATCCGTAACAGTGCACGCCCGCGCCGAAATTGTCGAACACGATATTCTCTGCCAGCCGCTTCACCCCGCTCGAATTCTGTACATAGAAGCCGTGCCCGTGTCCGCGGTCCGGTCCCTGCCCGCCGACGTGGTAGATCAGGTTTCCGTAGGCTTCGCCCCCGGCGTCCTCCTGCCACAAGCTCAGGCCGCCGCCCGTATCGTGGACCACGCAATTGATGAAGCGCGTTCCCGGCGCCCACGTGTCCGCGGCCGCGTGGTTGGCCATCCTCGACCATTCCGGCGGCCCGCTTCGTCCGCTTGTGCGGTCTGGATTGTACCCCGCGAATTCGAGATCCCAGAACCACACCCAGGCCCCCTGTCGTGGGTCCGCCGCGCCCTGGCAGCATCCCACCTGAAGCCACTCGTCCAGGATCGCGCGTTCGCCCGGATAGGCGCGTACCACAATCGGCAGGGCCTCGGTTCCGGCCAGCCGGCTGTGCACCGTGGCCTCGGCCGAGCCGTCTCCATACCTGCCCCCACGGATCCAGATCGTGTCTCCCGGCCGCACCGCGCCCGGTTGCGCCAGGGCCGTCGCCAGGTCCCACGGATGCGCCTCGCTTCCGTCCCCTGCAGGACTGCCGCTCACAGAAACGTAGAAGCTGTGGCCGCGGGGCCGTTCGATCCGGCTCCCGGCCGCAACGTCCCCGTCGCGAGGTCCCGCGCCTTTCGTATCGGCCACGTCGGCTGACACGCCGGAGCAAGCCT
The DNA here is from genome assembly GCA_035508655.1 of Bryobacteraceae bacterium. Taxonomy (GTDB): domain Bacteria; phylum Acidobacteriota; class Terriglobia; order Bryobacterales; family Bryobacteraceae; genus DATGMB01. The sequence continues at coordinate 31,192 of DATJMP010000344.1, read as the reverse complement.
GCACCAGCAGCGCAGCCATCGCGCCCAGCAGGCTGAGCGCCGGTTTAATTTGCGGGATACGCTGCATCTGCTTGTAGCGCGGCCGGAACCGCGATGACGGCGTGGCGCACCACCACAAAGTTAGTCAGATCCGTGCCGATCAGTGCCAGTCCGAGAAAGGCCCCCGAAGCGGCATCGAGAGCGGGAACGCTGAGACCCGCCATCACATAACCCGCCCAACCGATGAGTGCAATTGGATCCCCCGTTACGCAGTAATATCGGTATGCCTTTCGCAGCAACAGATACAAGAAGACGAAAAGTAGAATCAACCCGAAGCTTCCCGTCTCGACTCCGATCTGCAGAAACAGGGAGTGATAAATCAGGTTCTTATCGAAGTAGATTTTGCCTTCTTCCAGACTGGTCCCGGGACCGTGCCCGAATAGCGGAGCGTCTGCCCACGCCGCCGGAAACGATGCCCATTGTTTCGCTCTCCCGGTGGTCAGCTTATCCAGTGAGACATCTCCGGAAAATGTCTTCTCCAGGTAGGAGGTCAGGGTCGCATCATGCGTGAACAGCGTGAAAAACGCGCCCATCAGCAACAGCAACACCGCCCCACCGAACAGCAGCCGCCTCTGCCGTGGCTCCGCCCAGTAGATGATGATTGCGCCCACCAGCGCCACCGCCCAACTTCCCCGTGACGTCGAGAGCAGCAGCCACACCGCCGCGATCAGTTGCAGCGCCAGCAATGCCGTTTTCCGGCCCGCGAGGCCCAGCCATCGCCCACTGCTCGAGATCGTCAGCAGGAACACAATCGTCACCGTCAGTCCGAATGAAATTGGATTACCAATACCACGCCCCTCGATGCGCGCTAAGCCGAGCCGCAACACGGCTATGCCGTTGATCATCGCCGGACCATTCGGAAGAAGTCCGAACCCTACCGCGATGCTCGATAGAGCAAATCCCAACAGGGCCGGCCGAAGGTAACTCCTGTGCTGCGCCAGTAAGTAGAGGACAGACGCGCTGAGCACCAGTTCGAGGCTCCGGTAATTGGATGCGTACTCGCCGGTATAGGCAAACGACGCCAGCCAGTAGATCACCGCCGCCAGCACCAGCCCCATCGCCAGCCGGTTCGCCCGCAGCCGTTTCAGGTCCTCCATCGGCGCCTGTACCATCGCTGCCACGAACAGGATCTCCGGCCCGCTGTACAACAGCCGGTCTCGCAACAGCAGCAGCATGGGCGTGACGGCCAAGATAACGGCCATGCACTGTAAGTGCCGGTGCTGGACCGTATCATATGTCACGATCACCGCCAGCGCGGCATAGAACCACCAGCACGCCAGGCCCGCGCGCCCCATCGCCAGCAGCGCGGCGCTCGGAAGGATCACGGCCAGGGTGCGCCCGAGTATCGGTCTGTTGACTTTCATGGCATCATCCGCCGCTCTGTCTATCTGGTACCGCGGTGATTCTTCATCGTAAAGGACGGCGCACTGGAATTCCGTAAGCACTGCCACAATGTATTTGCTGTTTGTATGCCCCGTGCCGGTTTTTGTCCGGTATCTGCCGTATACTATCCTCTGCAACCCGCAGACGCCGCCACCGAGCGGATGCCGTGACTGCAACGGCGGTAGCTTTACAATTCACTCCCCCCGCGAACTGGAAACCCGATGTTCAAGATGCAATTCTCTTTCGGACTCTGTTTCGCCACGGTCTTAGCCCTTGCGGCGCAAGCACAGACTGCCGGTAGTTCGGCCCTTCCGCTGTCGCCGCCGCTCCTGCGCTTCTCCGCTGCCGCCGGGTCCAATCCCGCCGCAGTTACCCTCTCTCTCAACGCTGCCTCATCATGGACGGCCACCGCTTCCGCTCCCTGGATCACTCTTTCTCCGACTTCGGGACTCGGGTCGGCCGCCGCCGCAATCATCACTGTCACCGTCCAGACTGCCGCGTTGTTACCCGGGTTTTATTCCGCCACCATCCAGATTGTCCAGGGAAGCGCCTCTACCTCCGTTCCCGTCACTGTGGCCGTTGCCGCCGTGGCCGGTAAGCCCATCGTCAATGGCAGCCAGTGGTTTGTGACGCCCGCCGGAAGCTCTTCGGGCGACGGCAGTTCGGCGAATCCCTGGGATATCGTCACCGCGTTGAACAACCCGGCGGTCCAGCCGGGAGACACTATCTGGCTGCGTGCCGGTCACTATGGCGCGGGCACGGCCGCTTCCGTCCTGAACAGCAGCCTGGTCGGTACGCCCACCGCCCCCATCGTCGTTAGAGCCATTCCGGGCCAGCGCGTCATTATTGATTCCTGGTTACAGGTCGGTTGCTGCGATCAGGCCAATAACCCGGCGCGCGGTTCCTACACCTGGTTCTGGGGAATCGAGTTTGCCGGCTTCAACACCAACCGTACCAGCACCACCGATGGCACCCAGTCTAACCATGCCGGTGCCGATACCTGGGGCGACGGCACGAAGTTCATTAACTGTATCATTCACGACACCGGCGGCGGTATCTCCGTCTGGGACACCAACAATTCGGAGCTCTACGGCAATATCCTCTACAACATCGGCGGCTATGGTCCGGATCGCGGCCACGGCCACGATTTCTATCTGCAAAACAACGCTCCGTCTTTTCTCAATGCTTCCGATAACATCGCCTTCAATAACTTCGACGAAGGCTTTCAGGCGTACGGCAGCACCACCGCGGAGGTGCAGAATATGACGTTTGCCGGCAATATCGTATTCAATTCCGGCATTCTGGATGGCACTCTTGTGGACAACTTCACCATCGGCGGTGGGGGCGGCACCGGCGGTCCAAGCGGTATTACCCTCGACAGCAATTACACTTACGACACGCCCAGCTTGAATCAGGGCCAGAACGAGCTCGGATACCTCTGGACACCTATCTCCAGCAACGCCGTCGTCGTGAACAATTATTTCATCGGCGGTTTTCAGGCTGTCGACCTCGAGCGGTGGAACAGCCTCACGTTTCAGAACAACACGATGTACGTCCAGAGCGGATCCCAGCAACCCTCGCAGCAATCGTGGCTCATTTACAACTCCAGCCAGAATCCTGCAACTTATAGCTACGGAAACAATACTTACTACGGTGCCGATCAGTTCTGGATCTTTTCTTCTTGTGACACGTGGCCCTGCCCCAACGGCTATCAGACCGTCGATTGGGCGCAGTGGCAGGCTACGGACGGCCTGGACTCAGGCAGCACCTTCAATTCCGGCTCCCCCGGCGGCACCTGGGTCTTCTTGCGTCCGAACTTGTACGAGCCGGGCCGTGCCAATATCGTGATCTACAATTGGGGACTGCAACCGGCGATATCGCTAAACCTGGCTTCCACGGGGATCCAGCCCGGCGCCCCATTCCAGATTCGCGATGCCGAGAACTGGTTTGGCGCCCCGGTCGTTTCCGGCATCTACACCAGCGATCCCGTCACCATCCCGATGTCCAACCTGCAGGTGGTGCAGCCGGTTGGCACCGTCCCCTATCCTCCTTCCCATACCGCACCGCAATTCGGCGTTTTCGTGCTGCTCTCCGGAAATGCCTACCCAAGGACTATAGGAGGCCCGCTGGCGCCGGTACAGCGCCGCTAGTACCCGATCTTCTCAGCCCGAGCCATTCCGACAAACAAAAACCCGGCCCCCGCCAGCGGCGTTGTATCGCCGTTGCCACGGAGCGCCGGGCTTCTGTCCTTTTGCCGCCGTCGTAGTTGGTGGGCGCGACTGGAGTGAGCCCCGCGCGTGAATCGGGCTTTGGCGTTTAAGACGGGCGGCGGCCGGTTATGGATTCAGCGCGTGACCCGGGTGAAGATCGGATGCGGACCCGCTCGAAACAGGCCCGCCAGAAAACCGCAGCCATAGGCGAGGTGATACACCGGAAACACCAGCGGTAGCGCCGGCAGCAGCTTCCACCCGTGCCTGCCGGCCGCCATCGCCGCGCCTGCCGCGCATACCGCAAGGTAGCAGGCCGCCATGGCCAGCCATAACTTCCATGACACCGCCGGCAGCAGGAGCAGCGTCGCCACGAAGGCCGCCGGCACCAGATGCCGCCACGAGGCCGGCTGCCGGTGTTTGCGAATCACCGCAACCTTCCAGAAACCGTATTGGAAATATTGTCGGAAGAGTAGCCCCACCGACGGGCGCGGACGGTACCAGGAAACGATTGCCGGCGATTGCCATACGCGCTTCCCCGCCCGCCATAGCCGCAGGTTCAGTTCGTCGTCCTGATTGCGCACCAGCGCCTCGTCGAAAAGCCCCGCCTCCAGCAGCGTCTCCTTCTGCCAGCAGCCGTAGGGAACCGTATCCGCCCAACCCTCGTAATCGGGATCGTGAAACCGCGCCCCTCCGCACGCCAGCGGCGAATGATAGGCCGCGGCGATCGCCCGCCCCCAATAGCCTTCCGGCCGCGTGCGTGCCGGGCCGCCCACATTGGCCGCTCCCGTCTTCCGCAGCGTCTCCACGGAGCGCCGCACGTAATCCGGCGCATACAAAGTGTGCGCGTCCATTCGCAAAATGACTTCGCCGCGCGCTTCCTTGATCGCGGCATTCAGTCCTGCCGGCACCGTCCTTTGCGGGTTGTCGATCACCCGGATGCGCGGTTCGCCGCGGCTGTATCGTTCCAGAATCGCGCGGGTGCCGTCGCTCGACATCCCGTCCGCAATCAGAATCTCCCACGTGAATCCGGCCATGTCCTGCGCCAGGATCGAATCAAGCGCCTCCCCGATCGCTCGGGCCTCGTTCCGGCACGGAACCATGATCGAGATGCTTTCAGCCGGCATTGGCACGCACCCCTTCCCCCTCTTTCGCTCGCGTCCAATCCGCCACTTCCCCCATGGTCAGGACCTCCAGTCTTCCCTCCCGCCGCTCACTGCGGAACGTCTTCAGCAGCCTGTCCAGCGCCCCGGCGCTCTGTTCCCGTTCTTCCAGTGCCTGGCTTGGATGCCCATACAAAGCGATGACCATATCGGTACCCAGAGACCGTCGCACCAGCGCCTTGCCGGCCTCCGCGAACCCCGTGCAGTGAAGCGGGATGGCCGTCAATCCGCCGTACAAAAAAGGCTGCGTCGGTTTCGAAATCCCCATTAGCCGCGCGAGCTTGTCCTCGAAGCTCACCCGCGACCACTCGTAACCAGCCTCGCCCAGAATTCGCAGCATCGAGCCGACGCTCTGCCGTCCCCGTCCCCGCCCGTGCAATCCCAGCGTCTCGCTGAAGCTGAAGGCGCGCCTCTGCGGAAAATGCATGGGCCGGTTGAACGGCGGAATGAATCCGCGGACCGGAGCGCCAATGCAGTCCTCCAGTGCCCGCCGGCTCGCATCCGCCTCTTCAAATAACTCCTCGCTGCGCAGCGGCGGCAGAAACAGATGCCGCATGGAGTGCGATGCCACTTCGTGCCCGGCCGCATGAATCGCGCGCACCTGCCCGGGACAATGCTCCGGCGCCTCGCCGTCCTGCGCCGCTCTTCCCACCACACCGAACGTCACCCTCACGCCGTGGTCGCTCAGCACCCCAAGCAGCAGATCCGTCCCTCTCTGGTCTGCGTCCCGGCTCACGTCCCGCATCCCAAACGAGCGCCGGAACCCTTCCGGAGAATCGTAATCGAAGGAGATCGCCAGTTTCATCGGAGGGAGACCTCACCGATGTTCATCCGCCGCCATTCCCTGCAGCCCCGCCCAGGCGGCCTGTCTCTTCCCGGTCAACGATCCCAGCAGTTCTCTCCATTGCGGCAGCACCACAGACCAGTCGCACGCTTCCACCTGCGCCCGCGCCGCTCGCGAAAGCCGTCCCGCCAGCGCTCGATCGCGCAAGACCCGTTCGACCGCTTCGGCCATCGCATCCGAATTCCGCGGCTCTACCAGCAGCCCTTCCTCACCGTTCCGTACCAGGTAGGGGATGCCGCCCACCCATGTGCTCACGATGCACGCCCCGCACGCCATCGCTTCCAGCACCGAAACCGGCGAGTTGTCCACCGTCGTCGTGTTCAGAAAAATGTCGCCCCGGTTGATCCACTCCGGCACCGCGGTCTTCGCCACGGCTCCCGTAAACTCCACGAATCCGGCTACTCGCAACTCTTGCGCCGCCGCCCGTGCCCGCTCCAGGCTGCCGTCGCCCTTGTCCGGGCCGATCATCGCGAGCGTCGCGTCCCATCGCTCCCGTACGCGCGCCAGCACCCGGATCGCCAGCACCGGGTCGTAAATCTCGTGGAACGCCCGCATCCACACCAGTCGCGGCGCCGGCCGCGTCCGCTCCCGGAATCGATACCGCGCCAGTTCGAGCGCATTGGGAATCAGCCGCAAGTCCGCCCGATACGCCCGCAGTTGCTCTCCCAGATATCCCGAAGGCGCGGTCACCACTGCCGCTCCGCCCAGCAGCCGCCGCATCCTCCGTGGCCAGCGCCGCGCGAATCTGGGCAGCGCGCCGCCGTGCAGCGTCAGCGCGTATGGCTTCCCTGCCCGCCGCAGTGTCCATGCGGCAGCTTCGGCCCACAGGAAAGAGGGACCGCTGTACACGTCCACCTGCGCCGCTTCATACTCGCGCCGCCGGCTCCAGATGGTCGCCAGCATGTCCGTCAGCCGCGCCACCCGTCCCGGCCGCGATGACGCCGTCAGCACCGTCCAACCCCCGTCCCGCAGCCGCTCCGCTAGTTCCTCGCAAACGCCGCGGTTTCCCACCGATGCCGAAAGAAAATTGCCGATCAGCAATACCGTCATCAGTTCCCCCGCAGAACGCTCTCGTAGATTTCGCAGACCTGCCCGACAATCCGGTCCGGGCTGTAGTGCTCTTCCACCCGCAGGTGGAACCGCGCGCCCAATTCCATCCGTTGCCGGCCGTCGCTGAGCAGTTGCACCATCGCGCGCCCCAACGCCTCCGGCTCGCGCGGCGGCACGAGCATCCCCGCGCGTCCGTGGTCCAGCACCTCCGGGCACTGACCCGCTCCGGTCGCCACCGCCGCCAGCCCCGCCCTTCCGTATTCCAGCAGCGCCAGCGGCAGGCCTTCGGAAGCCGAACTCAGCACGCCGATATCGCACGCGCGTAGAATCGCCGCCACATCCTTTCGCGGCCCCAGCCAAGTGACCGCGCCCTCCAATCCCAATTCGGTAATCTGCGCGCGCAACGCCTCCGTGTATGTCCCGTCGCCCGGCTCCCCCACCAGCAGCAGGTGAGCGCCCGGCGCCTGCCGCGCCACTACCGACATCGCTCGCAACAGATTGGGATGATCCTTCTGCGGCCGGAAATTGGCCACGCAAACCATGCGCTTGCCGGGCTCGCCCGGCAAAGCAGGCTCTTCGCTCGTGCCCGCCGGCTCAGCCTCCGCCACGAAGTTCGGCACGTACCAGACGCGCTCCTCCGGCAGCCGCAGCCGCTCGCGGCACCACGCCGCCAGCGTCTCGTTCACGGCAATCACGCCCGCCGCCCCGCGCGTGGCCAGCCGGTACAGCCACGCCGGCCGGTCGCCGAAATCCGCGCGCCCGTAGTGGTCGTGCCAGATCAGCGCGCTCTCGCGCCCGAGTGCCGTACCCAGCCGCGCGAAGAACAGCGCCGACGCGTGCGCATGCACAATGCGGACGCTCCGTTCCTTCAGAAACCGCGCGAATCGCCTCACCGCTCCCGTGTCGATCCGGCCGCGCCGTTCGAGCGAGAGCCGCACCACGTGTGGCGCCACCATTTCGCTCAACGGACCTTCCGCGCGCGTCGTCGCCAGGTGCGCCGCGTAGCGCTCTCGCGGCAGCAGGTTGGCCAGGTTCACCGCCACGCGCTCCGCGCCCCCCATCGCCAGCGCGTCCACGACATGTACTACCCCGATCGCTTCCATCCGTAGCGCCGGCTTCCAGCCGGCCATGCCGGCATTTTTGCCGGCATATTCTCGTCTCTCTACTTCGCCGCTTCCGTCCGCGCCGTCTCCCTACTCGTAGGGGCCGGGTACGCCCCTCCCGTCCCCGAACGATCCGCGAATCCGAACCTATCCGGGTCCTCCACTCTCCACCGCTCCGCCAGCAGACTCCGCAGCGCTTCCTTCAACCCTTCCAGCGAATACCGCTGTCCCCATTCCGCCGCCGCCAGCCGCATCGGTTCCAACCGGTCCGGCGACTCGGCAATCTTTCCGATTGCCGCCGCCAGCCCGTCCTCGTCCCGCGGCGCCACCGTCATTCCGCGCCCTTCCCCCAGCATCTGCGGCACGATCCCGATATTCGACCCGATGCAGGCCAGTCCGAAGGCCATCCCCTCCGCAATCGACTTCGGCCAGCCTTCCGTCTCAGAAGCCAGCACCAGCGCATCGGCCGCTTCCAACTGTCCGAGCACTTCGTCGAACGTCAATCCGCCCGTGAACTCCGTGTGCGCCGCCATCCCGAAGGATCCGGCCAATTGTTCCAGCGCCATGCGCTCCGGCCCTTCGCCCACCACGGTCACGGAAACCTCGTGACCCGCCGCCCGCACCCGCGCCACCGCCCGCAGCAGCACATCCACGTTCTTCGCCTTCGAAAGCCGCCCCGTATAAACCACCCGCAGTTCCGGCCCGCGCCGTGGACGCCGCGCCGACGCCTGCGCCCGTTCCAGTTGCTCCGCCGTCAGCAGCGACGTGAAGAACGGAATCACGTGCCGCGCGCTACCAGGCCAGGTTCCGTATACCGTCACCGGCCCTTTCCACCACCGTGACCGCAGGACCGCCCGCTGCATCCTCATCGACCACGGCTCGCCCGCAGACCCGTTCCATTGCGCCGCGTACTTCGCCACCAGCCGCCGGCTGAACAGCGGCGCCATCACCGCTCCCATCAGCCCCAGGTTGCCGGGGCAGCGCACGTGAATCGCATCCGCCCGCCGCATCGCCCGCGCCAGGCCCCACGCCATTGCTGGAACCGACGCCGCCAGCCCTAGCTTCGCCCAAACGCCTTCCCCGCCCGCCTCCTTCTGAGGCGCCATCCGAATGTTGTTCCGCTCCATAGGCAGGCAATCGCCCGGGGGAGCCTCGCCGCGGCACGGCGAAGCAATCTCGATCTCTTCGAACAGGTCCGCCCACTGCTCGATTTCCCGCGCGTATGGTCCATATGCCCACAGCCGTCCGCCGTACCGGTAATGGACCACGTGAGAGACAATCAGCAGTTTCATACGTTGAGAGCCGGCGGCCCTCGGACCATACGGACGAGGCACTCGGAGGAAGATACCTCGCCGACGTCCCAGGACCGCCGGCACACAAGACTGTCCTCCCGGAGGACAGTTCACCCGTGTACCGTGTCACCCGCCGCCAGCGCATACTCCCGCCGCGCCGGCGGCTCCTCGAATCGCGGCGCGCGCACCAGCGACCGCAATCCCTCCACCATCAATCCCGCCGCGTGCCCGAGCGGATCCGGCTTCCACGGCCGCGAACAGAACCACGCGCAGTCCATCGCCGCCAGCATCGCCACGTCCGCCCAGAACCTCGCCACCAGCAGCGCCGCCGGATGCGGTGTATGCCGCCTCCAGATGAAATACCGGTTACGCATATCCATGCGGCCGCGCGTGTACGACACCGGCCGTCCGTGTGCCGCCTGCAGGTGCAGCAGCCGCGCGTCGCCGCAGCAGACGATTTCCCATCGCCGTCCCACTCGCAGCGACATCTCCATGTCCTCTCCCTGCGAATACCCCTCAAAGAAACAGGAAAAGCGCTCCGTATCCAAGACCTCCCGCCGCAGCGTAAATCCGCATCCCGGCATCACGTCGACGTGCCGCACCCCGGAGAACGGCTGCAACAGGCAGTGCGGAACGCTCGTCCCTGTCGGATAATAGGCGAGCGGTTCGAGTTTCGGCACGATTCCCAATGCCATGCGCAGCCGCCATCGCCCTACCAGCGGCCTTCCCACTTCGTTCATCGGGCACCCGGCAATGCCGCCGATGCGCATCCGCCGGTCGTTTTCGAAAACACGCGCCGTCTCCCGGAAATACCCGGAGAGCGGCACCGCGTCGTCGTCCAGGAAAAAAACGTACGGCCGCGTGCTGATGTCCGCTCCCACGTTTCGCTGCCGCGTCAGCCCAGGCGGACTCTCCACGTAAACAAGGTCGAACGGCACGGCCTGGGAATCCGCCCACTCCCGCAGTCGCCTGCTGAACTCCGGCGCAGCGTGGCCGTCCACAATCACCACTTCCCGCGGCGGATCCGAAATCGAAAGCAGCGCGTCGAGCAGCCGCTTCACTTCCGCCTGCCGGTCGTACGTCGCAATGACCAGCGAACATTTCTCGAGCCGGTCGTCCGTTTCCGGACGCTTCGAAGCCTCTACCCGCCATCCAGGCAACGCCGTCATGTGGGTTTGGCGGACCATCGTCGCCTCACACGTGGCGTGCAATTGAGCGTGCATAAAATTCCTCGTTGCGTGCCGCCAGAATTCCGCTGGCGAACCGCCGCGCCACTGTTTCCCGTCCCGCCACGCCCAGGCGCGCGCACGCCTCCCCGTCCCGCAGCAGGGACAGGATTGCCTCAGAAATCTTCTCCGGCCGGTCCGGATCGATGAGCAGACCGTTCCGCCCGTGGTCGATCGCCTCGGGTCCGCTCGATCGGCGCGAGTAAATCACCGGACACCCGCGCGCCATCGCTTCCAGCGGGACCATGCTGAAGGCTTCGGCAAACGACGGAAATACCGCCAGCCGGCACGTTGCGAACTCGTCCAATACCCGCTCCCGCGGCACGTGGCCATGGAAATGTACACTCTCCCGGCAATCCCGCGGAAGCAGGCTGGTCAGAAATTCGCGCATCCCCTCGTCTTTGCCGTACAGATGCAACTCCGCCGCAGGCCGTTCCTCCACCACCGCCGGCCAGGCCCGGATCAGCGGCTCGACTCCCTTCTTCGCGGTCAGCGTTCCCGCAAAAACGACCCGATTACCGTTCCGAGGAAGATCCTGCCACTCGGGCACGTCCACCGGATTAAAAAGCACCTCGGTTTTCCCGTGCCTCGCTCCGAAGATCCGCTCCGTCCGCGCCGCCGTATACGCGCTGGTGGAGCAGCAGTCGTCCGCGCGATGAAACGAGGCTGCTTCCAGGCACCACGCCTTCCAGTCCAGCGGCGCCTTCATCTCCCGCGCGAAATAGCTGGAAGAGCCGTGCAGCCGCGTCACTATCGGCGCGCCGAGAGCCGGCCATCCCGCCGCGTAGCCCTCCCAGTCGGGCACCTCGATCAAATCCACCTCGCCGCGCTGGACCCACCGCTCTACCGTTTGAAAGAGCTGCTTCCGTCCGCGCGTCCAGCCGAACCGCCCAGCCGGCATACTCGTCCGCCACACCTCCACGCCCTGGTCGTTTTCCCGTTCGGCCAGGCCGTCCATCGCGCCATAAACACCGATCGCGCGCACCTCGTGCCCTCGCGCCGCGAGCGCCCGCCCCAGCACCTGGGTCACTGAACCGATCCCGCCATGCCGTGCCGGCGGATATTCCGAGCACACGAAACACAACTTCATGGCCTGCGCCACACCGCCAAAGAGCGTATCCGTCTAGTGGGTAACGCGCCGCCCGGCTCTCGTCCCCCGTCCGCCACCGCCCGGAACGCCGCATCGCCCCTGTACGTCGGATCAACAGGAAACGGCATGCGGGGGCCCGGGTACCTTGGCTTCCCTCAAGCGAATCCGTTCCAGCGTATCCGCGATACACTGGCTCGATTCGCCTGCGGGGATCCCCACCTGTAAACCCGCCAACCGTCGCCGTCCCTGCCTGTCCAATCCCGGGTCCTCCAGATATGCGTTGACCTGATCTGCCAGTTGCTCGCGCGTCCGTGCAATCCGCGAAGCACCCAGCTCCACAATCGGCCGCAAATGCTCGTAATTGTAGTAGTAGTCCCAGACCGGCATCCCGAAAACCGGCGGATCGGCGCAATCGAACGCCACGTTCACCACCGGCCGGTCATGCAGGCCGAAATCGAGGGTCATCGTCGAGCCCAGATTCACATTCACATCCACATGGTGGGTGAGATTGGCCAGGAACTGAACGTCCTCTTTGGTCGGCAGCACCCTCCTCCAATCTCCCGGAACCGCGTGAATCCATTGTGGGCGCAGGTGTTTGATTTCCGGATACCGCCTGCACACATCTTCGTACCGCGCTCCGCTATCCACCGGCACCGGCCGCAGCAGGACTTCCGGATTGCCGCGGATGCACCCCGAGCGGACGTGCCGGATCAACGCCTCCAGGTGCTGTGGGTCCTCCGGACACGTCGCAATATCGCCACCGGAATAGCAGATCAGCTTGCGGGCCGGGTCGGCGCCTACGCGGCGGCAAAATTCCTCGCGTGTCCACAGCAGGCTCCGGTCAGCATACGGATCGAACTGCGGCGTGCCCACAATATGGATGTTGTCCCACGAGACCTGCGGATAGTAATGCGTCAGCTCCTTCCCCATGTGCTCGCTCCACACCAGGTATTGGTCGAATGGAGCGGCAATTCGGCCCTTGGTCGTCAGGTGGTCCCAGCTGAATACGAAAGCCACCGCGGGAATCCCCATAGCCTGCGCCGCCAGCACCGCCGGCAGCACCATCCCCGGCCGCTGGCTGCACGAAAACAGAACCTCCGCCTGTACGCTCGCCAGAATCTCCCGGTATCGCAACGTCTCGGGAGATCTGGCCACCATCCGGCAGTGCAGGCCCTCCAGCGTCTGCATGCCTCCTAGCGCCGCGCCCACTCTTCCCAGCAGCCGCGACGTGCGCACGAATAGCTGGGCCCTGGCGCTTCCCTGTATCGGTCGCGCGAACGCCCTGCGCATGGCATGGGTGTTCGCATGATACATGTGCGCGTATTCCAGTGTGGACTTCAGCACCGTCGCCAGCCGCGTCTCTTCGTATGGCACCAACCCATGCCATTCCACGCCGTCCGGCGTCCCGGACTGGTAGTGCGGCAGAATCGCTTCCGGAATATTGTGAAACACGTGCGGCCGGAAGCGTAGCGACATCTCGTTCAGGAATTTCCCTAGAACGAAATTTCGAACGCTGATGCCGTCGGGAACCAGGATTGCGATCGGGGCCTTGGTCATATCAATTCAAAAAAATGCCCCACAAAAAGATTCGTCACGCGGCCTTTCTCCAGATGGCGCCCACCCTCGCGCCATTCGCCGCGCGCTGTTCCGCCAGCAGATTCTCCGCCCGGCGCAGCCCACGGGGAAGCGCGGAAACCAGTTCGCCGAAGAACGCGTACGATCGCGTCGATACCAGCCGGTAATCCGGCAGCATCATCTGCATTTCCCGAATGGAAACAGGCCGGGGCCTGCATCTCTCCAGCCCGGCTATGCATTCGAGCTCCGCCCTTCTCAGGGCCGTGTGGATGATTTTCTGGCGCAGTAATTCCTGGTTGATCTCCCGGATCCGGCCCGCCTGCTCGTCGTGCTCCCGCATCCTGCCGGAAACCCGCCTGAAAATTCCCCGCCGCTCACGAGCCAGCCGCTGCGCGCGTTCCCGGTATTCGGCGTCTTCCAGGTAATCTCCATTGGCGTCATCGATGTGCACGAAAATGCCGCCGGCTGATTGCCGCATGGCCACCTGCCATAACAGTTCCTCCAGGTCGCCGGCCTTGTGTAGCATCCCTGTCGCGATAATCACGTCGTAGCGCGAGCGCGCCGGCAGGTTCTCGATCCCGCCGCAGAACAGCCGCCGCCGGATCGCGAGCAGGCTCTGCCGCGTCGAGCAGACTTGCAGCATTTCCTGCGCGGGGTCCACCAGATCGATGTGCCGCAAGAAAGCTCCCAGCCGCGTGGAGAGCAGCAATTCCGAGCTCAATCCTGTACCGCAACAGATATCCAGGGCCGCCATGCGGAGACTGGGCGGCGGATACTCCCGCAGAAAATCGCCGGCCAGCAACTGGAGCGGCGCCGGCAGCGAGCGGCACAGGTCCTGGCTTACCACATCGTACGACCGCGCTCCACCGGCCTCCAGCACTTTATGCACGGCCCTGTAAAATGCGGCCGCATCCAGCTTCACCTTGTGCGCCGCCATGATCGGGGCCAGCGGCGCCCAAGGGTCCACCGCCATCGCGGTCCCGCTTCCCCACTCTTCTTCGAACAATCGGCCTCCCCCGTTCTCAGCCCCGCGCGCAGGCATGCTCCACCATCAGCTCACGCGCCACCTTGTGCGCCAGAAATTCTTCCGTCTTCTGCATCGATTCCCGCGTACACCCCCCGATGTGCGGCGTGATCAGCAAATTGGGTGTGCCCGCCAGCCGGCGCGCGGGATCATGCTCGTGCGCCACAACGTCCACAGCCGCCCCCGCCAGCCGCCCTGAGCGTAATCCATCCACCAGCGCATCCTCGTCCACCAGTTCTCCGCGCGCCGTGTTGATGAAATAGCTTCCCGGCTTCATCCGTTCGAATTCGCGCCGGCCGAAAAATCCGCGTGTCTCCTTCTTCAGGTTCACGTGCAGGGTCACGACATCGGATTCGGCCAGCAGCTTCTCGAGCGGAACCAGTTCCACCCCCGGCTCCACGAAAGTCACGTGCGGATCGGTAGCCAGCACGCGGGCCTCGAATGCCTGTAGGTAGCGGGCTACAATCCGCCCCAGCCTTCCGTATCCCACCACTCCCACCGTCCGGTTGTAGATCTCCGTTCCGCGAAAGAGCTGCCGGTCCCAACCTCCCGCTTGCACGTGCGCCGCCGCTTCCGGCAGGTGCCGCAGCAGCGCCAGGATCAACGCCATCGCGTATTCCGCGGTCGCGCGCACTCCGTTCAGGAATTCCGTCTCTCCCCGCAGCGACACCACCCGGATGCCGCGCCGTTCCGCCGCCTCCACGTCGATGTGTGTCAACCCGGTGGTCGGCGTGGCGATCATCTCCAGTTTCGGTGCGCGTTCCAGCAGCGCCGCATCCAGGAAATGGCGCAGCCGCACCCACAGTACTTGCGCCTCTCCGATCCTGGCTTCCAGTCCGCCACGGTCGAGATCCGCCAGTTCCACATCCCCCGCCTCCGCCAGCACCCTGGCCGCCTCCGGCGAGAAATCTTCCGCCTCCGTAATCAGAATCCTCTTCATCTCTGTGGGGCAGGCTGGCAGCCTGCGGCGGGTTGGCAACCCGCCCTCAACGCCGCTCCTCAACCGGTGCGCCGATTCATACCGATGTAGGAGCCGGGCATGCCCGGCCCGCTTCCGTCACCCGGGAATCCGCCCGGTACCGCATCATCTGCTCGACAATGAACAAATCGAACGGCGAGTCGATATTCCACGCCCGCTCTTCCGGTATGATCCACGCGCGGCAGTCGCGGCCCTTCAGCGAGCTCTGCTCCATCAGTACGTCCCGCCGCGTCAGATACACCGAACCGTCCCGCAGGTACAGCTTGGGCAGCTTCTGCCGCGGCATTCCCTCGAAACTTTCGGCGAACGGCGGATCGCTCACCCGTCCTTCGCCGTCGATGAACTTCATCCGTGCCGGATGGCGCTCGCCCGCATCCGTAAACGAGATCACCGAATCCGCGCCGGTCCTCTCCAGCAGTGCGATCGCGCCGTCGATATCCTCCACTGTCCGGAGCGGGTTGGTTGGCTGCAGCAGAAAAACGGCATCGTAAGATTCGCCCGCGGCATTCAGCCGCCGGACCGCATCCTGCACAACCGGCACGCTCGGCGTGCCGTCGCCCGCCAGTTCCTTGGGACGGAGAAACGGCACGTCGATTCCGCAATCCTCTCCCACACCGGCAATTTCCGGGTCGTCGGTGGAAAGGATCACCCTCTCCAGCCGAGCCCTGAGCGCGGTCTCAGCCGTGTACGCCAGCAGCGGTCTGCCCATCAGCAGCGCGATATTCTTCTTCGGGATTCCCTTGGACCCGCCCCGCGCTGTGATGACTCCCAACACCCGCATACCCGTTTTCTCCCTCTCCGGCCGCCGCCGGATAGATCCGCCCCACCGCGGTCTCGTGAATGTAATGCAGCCGCTTCTGCCGGTAAGGAATGATCCGCCCCAGCGAGTCCGCGATGCGCGCGGAGACGTCGCCGTCGCCGTACAGCGCGCTCGGCGCATACCGCCCATGATCGAGTTGCCGACGGATGGCCGCTACGACCGCCTCGGTTTCCGCCGGCGACCGCACTACGTGAACGTCGCTCTCCCGCCCTTCCTGCCGGTCGCCCACCAGCACCACCGGCGTGCCGAAGTAGCTCGCATCGCGCACGAAGCTGCTGGAGTTGCCCACCGCGCACGCCGCCGCCCGCAGCACCTTCAGGTAAATGTCCGGGTTCAAATTGGTCAGCGTGCGCAGCCAGTGTGGCGCCTCCTGGTCGCGGAACACGCGAATGGCCTTGCTGATTTGGTCCGAGCCGGCATCGATGTTCGGCCACAGCAGCACCGTCGGCATGCGGATCGTGTTCAGCGCCCGCAGCAATTCCCGCATCTGCGCCTGCTCGCCGCCGTACTCGGTGGTGGTCGGATGGAAAATCACCAGTTGAAACGGCGCTGCCGGATCGATGAACGCGCCGCTCCCGGCGCCGTTGATCCACTCCGCTGCCAGCCCCGGACCCAAGCCCCGTGCAATGTCGCTTGACGGGCACCCCACCCCCAGAATGGAATCCGGGTGCTCGCCCATGCGCAGCAGGTACTCGGCCGAGCGCCGCGTGCTCGGAAAATGGTAGTGCGCGAACTTGGTGATGGCGTGGCGGGCGCTCTCGTCGATCGATCCCGACACTTCCCCGCCCTGTACATGCACGATGCAGATGTTCATGTACGCCGCCGCCACCGCCGCTGCCAGCGCTTCGTAGCGGTCTCCGATCAGCAGCACCAGGTCCGGTGCCAGCCGCTGGAATTCGCTGGCAAACTCCACTACTCCGAACCCGACTGACTTGGCCATTGTGGCCGGCGTGGAGCCTTCCAGCTCGATGTAGATTTCACTGTCCACGCTAAAACCGTCGCCACGGACCACTTCCACCGGACGCCCGAAGCGTCCCAGCACCATCGTCCCGGCCGCCACCACCTGCATCTGGATTTCCGGATGCTCCGCGATGGCACGCATCACCGGCTTCAGACGCCCGTAATTGGCCCGGTCGACGAGAACCACGCACACCTTTCGCCGTTGCATGTCTCTCCGAAAATCTCGCTTTCTCTGATGGTCCGAATCGGTCCGGATCGCGGCCCCTTCCGAGCCGCGACCGTCAGGGAGCGGTTTGCTCAAGAAACGTTAAATCCCGCGGTTGCGCCACTAATCCTGGCCGCCCGCTGCCCCCACCTTGGACACCAGCGCCCGCTTGCAGTCCGTGCGCCCGATCATGTAGGAATCGGTGCCGCGCCGGTTGTCGCCCACCTCCGTGGAAAACGCGCAGCGGTATCCCAGTTGCTGCAGCTTGCGCACCGCCCGGATATGGAAGGAGTCCTTCTTCCCGAACGGGTAGGAGAACGGCCATACCGCCTGCGCCAGCAGCTTTTGCCGCAGCAGCCGCGTGCACGTCTCCAGGTCCCACGCCAGTTCCTGCGCCGGCAATCCCGCCAGCGCAAGATGCATGTGCGTGTGGCCGCCCATCGCCATGCCCGCCCGCTGCATCTGCTTCGCCTCGTCCCAACTGATATAAAGTTGTTCCGCGAACGTGGCTTCGTCGGAAATGTGAGTGGTAAACAGCTCGCGCAACGCCCGGTCGCGCAAGTCCGGGTTCATTCCGAAATTCAGCAGGTATTTGAACCGCGCCACTTCCGGAGTGTCCCAGGTGTAGGTGCGCATCGCCTTGTCGGTATCCACGTTGGGCGCCTCGAATTCGTCGCCGGATAGCTCAACCGCCTTACGGAAGAACAGCGTGCTGAACTCCTCGAATTCAAGTGCCGCCATCAGAAAATGATTCATGTGGACGGCGGCGACCTTGTGCTCCTCCAGCGCCGACGTGATGAGGAAAAACACTCCCCGCACGTGGCGTTCGGAAAGAATTGGCACAACGTCGCGGAAGTGCTCCTTCAGCCCGTCGTCGAAGGTCAGAAGGCAGAGATCGCGCCGCGGACGGTATTCACCGGCGAGAAAATCCACCGCCGATTCCAGGCTTGCCATCTCGAACTGGCTGGAAAGCTGGATCACCTGTTGACGAAAGTCGTCGAGCAGCATCCCTTTCAGCCGGGAGTACGGCGTGTTCGGCAGGTCACGCACGTAATGGTACATCACCACCCGAAGAAAATGGTCCGAATGCATGAGTTCTTGCTCCTTGGTTGCTCCGTCAGTTGGGCCGATCCTGATCGGAGTCGGATTTCGTCCAATACCAGGGACAGTCGATGGAGTCCGCGCAGGGCGGAAGCTCGGACTCCACGAACATAGCGCTCAGTATGGCGCCACCCTTGGCGTCCAGCGGTTGGAACCGCGAAGGAATGGCGCGACCTTGCGGATGCTGCGCCGTCTCCCGGAATCCCAGTTGACGTAGCCAGCAGCGCGTTTCGCCGTGATAGCCGTAAAAATCCGCCCCCATCGCGCCGCTGTTGCGCAGCGCGCCGGTAAACGCCGAAAACAAGGCCTCGGCGTTGGCGGGCGACACCGGTAGAAACTCCACCAGGCGGCCGATCCGGTCCAGGTCCACCCGTCCCTCCGCGGTCTGCTGCCGGATGGTTTCCAGCCGCCACACCGCCAGTCCCGTCATGGACCCGTCCCGCACCGCCAGGAAACGGTACTCGAACACCGGATGCTGGCGGTAGCGCCAGGTCAGATAGGCCGTGTCGCGAACCGCGCCGATCGTGCGCGCGGCGAACGACGGCCATTCGCACGTATCCCAGCTCCGTGGAATCACCTCTTCGGCCGGGCACGGCTCCGGCTCGCGCGCCAACGTGAACGCCTCCGCCACCTCGCGCGCGGGGTCTCCTGCCCATTGCGGATTGGCGGTCTCGAACAGCCGCGCCGCCCGCTCCCGTGCTTCCGGAAGGATGAGCAGGTGGCGTGGAATTTCATCCAGGACGCGCCCCCGCAGCACGCGGTAGATTGCAGAGGTCGCCGGGTTGATGCCGAACGCGATCACCGGATTGAATTCCGGCTTGCGAAACTGGCTCAACAGTTGCAAAGCCGCCGAGCCCTTGCGGTGGTCCGGGCGGATCACGTAATTGACGATCCACATGCCTTGCGAGCAGCGGCCAAACTGGTTGAAGCGGAACGGAATGCCGCCCAGGATGCCGGCCAGTTCGCCCTTGTCTTCCGCCACCGAAAAGCTGTAGGAGTCCGGCGCCCACTGCCCGGGGCGGCGAAACGTCCATTCGAACAGCTCCGGGGTGCGGCAGTAAACGTGGTTCGCAGCCCAGTACTCGTGTAGAAACCGGCTGATTTCCGGATATTCGCCGGGACGCGCAAATCGGAATTCCAATCCCATTTATGACACCTCCGAAGCGACCCGCTTTTCGTCCAGGAGCGCCGCCACCAGCTCCACCGAGAGAAGCTGCTCGATCTCCTCCGGCGTGAACTGAATGTGGAACTCCTCCTCGAGCGCCAGCACCAGGTTCAGATGCTGGAGTGAATCCCAATTGGGGATGGTGTCCGGCGACGATTGCGGCGTCACCGTTTCGATCGGCACCTGGAAGACGTCGGAAAAAATGCGGCGAATGCGGTCCAGATAAGGAGTATTCAACTTAGGCTAGCCCTTTCCACGTGCTCCGCCGGCATGGCTCTCACCGTAGTCATCGACTCCGTGTTGCGGCCGCCGCGCGCCTTCATCTCGATCCATTCCGGGCAGGCCACATCCGCCCGCGTCAGATCCAGCACCCAGTAGCTCCCGCCTTCGGTCTCGGACAGGAGCTCGAACCCGTGCCGCCGGTAGCAGTCGCTGGCCGGCGCATTCTTGGCCGTGGGCAGAAACCATCCGCGCAGCGCCGCGAGGCCGCGCGCGCGGCTCTCCGCGGCCAGAAACGACAGCATGGCGGTTTCCACCGTCCGGCTGATCACCCGGCAGCTCAGCAGGAACGCTTCGATCTCGCACGTCTCACCGGCGGTCTGCGTGAGGATGACGCCCACCAGGCCGTTGTCGCCGAAGCGATCCTCCACCCGCACCGTGTACACGTTCCATCCGGCCGTTTCCGCCAGCGCAGCCAGCCCCTGTTCGCTGTAGCGGCGCGTAGTCAGATTGAACTGGTTGGTCTTCTGCGTCAATTGCGCCGCGCGCGCCATGGTGGCGGCCTCCACGGGCGCGATCTCCACCCTCTGCGCCAACGACCGGTAATAATCCTCCAGGCTGGACGCGCCGGCCAGGGCCGCCGCGCGTTCCCGCTGTTCGGCGTAGTGGCGTCCGCGGTCGGCATCCTCGGCGGAGAGGCTCAGCCGCTCCAGCAGCGGGCATTGCCGGATGGCGGCCGCGAAACCCAGCGGACTGTCCGGCAGCTCGATCACCGTAACCTCCGGTAGTTCGCTCCTCAGCAGCTCCCGCTCGGCCGGATTGTCGTCCAGAAAAGCCAGGCTGTCGAGCCCGAGGTTCAACTCCGCGGCGATTTCCCGCAGGCTGGCGGCCTTGTCCTGCCAGTTGATCCGCTCGGCCGTGAAATCGTCCCATCCGAGCGGCATGCCGGAATTCTGCCGGAACACTTCCACCACGTCCTGCCGGTTGTTCTTGCTGGCGATCGCCAGCAGAATCCCGCGCCGCTTGATATCCAGCAGTGCCCGCTGCACGTTCCACCAGGCAATGCCGGAGTGATCGCGATTCACCTGGATCCCGCCGGGCCCGTCCTCGCCGGCCACCCCGCCCCACAACGTGTTGTCGAGATCCGTCACCAGCACCTTCGCCACGCGTCCCGTGATGGGACAAAGATAGCGCACCCATTCGGCGGCCAGCGCCAGCATGCCTTCGGCCCGCATTGGCAGCTTGACCGCGGCCCAGCGCTGCTCGTCGCGCCAGTTTGCGCGTCCCTGCGCCGCCACCAGCGCATCGTAATCAAGCACGTGGACACCGCTGGTTTCCGCCGCGATCCGGCGCAGGCCGCGGTTGATTTCCTGAATGAAGTCCGCCTGCCCCCGGGCGCTCTGCGCATCCAGAATGCCGCGCACCGGACGGGCCGGAACCTCCAGCGTGTGCACCACCAGGTCAGCCTGGCTGCGCGAGCGGAACGCCGCGATCCACGCTTCGAAATCCTGTACCACCCGGTCCGCTACGCCTCGGGCCCCATCCTCCCGAAGCTCGGTAAAACCGTCCCAAAGCTCTGGCGCGGCATCCTGCGTTCCGACCGCCAGAATCACCGCGTCCGGCGCAAATCCGTATACCCAGCTCGCCGCATCGAGCAGTTCCTGCGCGCAGGCGTTGAATCCGCCCGCTTGCACCGTCACATCCAGCCCGCGCGTCCACGCTTCCGCGCGCAGCAGCGGCAATACCGGCTCCACGGTAAAGGAGCGCAGCACGGCCACGCGGCACGGGCGGAAATTCCTGTGCTCGCGCAGGCGGTCGTACCGGCTCGATAGATAGCCCGCCAGGGCCGCCGAAGGGTGCGCTCTCCACAGCCGCTCCAGGCTCGCCTGGGCGGCCGCGAACCGGCCGGCTTCCATATCCAGGTCGATCTGCCGTCGAAGCTGCTCGCGATCCGGTGCGCTCATAAGCTGTTTCGGTAGCTATTTCCCACGGCAGACGAGACATGAATGTCTCGTTTTTGTTTGTAAGTTGTTGAAACCACTAGAAGCCACGAGACACTCATGTCTCAAATTCCTCTCACATGGCCGCTCCGCCGCACACCGGAATGTCCGCGCCGGTGATGAAGCGGCTGGCGTCGCTGCACAAAAATACGGCCGTCTGCGCGATATCCTCCGGCAGCGCCAGCCGCCGCAGCGGCGTCTGCATCGCCTGCAACTTGCGGAGGCGTTCGGAGCCCAGCGTCGCTGACCCGTTATCGGTGGCGCCGGGCGAGATCATGTTGACGCGGATGCCGGAGGGTCCCAGTTCTGCCGCCAGCGCCTGCGTGAACGCCTTGAGTGCCGCCTTGGCCATCAGGAACGCGCTCCACTGCGCCGGCGGCGCCTGCCAGGTGAGAATCGAGCCGATATTCACGATGCAGCCGGATTTGCGCTCCAGCATCCCGGGAGTCACCGCCTGGGCGCAGTGAAATGCGCCCTTGAGCTGCACGTCCAGCATCTGCTGCACGTCCTCCCAGCGGGTTTCCAGAAACGGGCGTAGCGTGACGGCGCCGCCCGCGCAGTGGACCAGGATGTCGGCCGGCTTTCCGAACGCCTCACGCGCCACTCCAACCGCCGTGGCGACGGCTTCGGACCGCGTGACATCGGCGCGCGCCGCGACCGCCGCGCCGCCGGCGCCCGCGATGGCATGGCAGACCTCCTCGGCCGCCTCCGCATTCCGGTGGTAGTTAATCACCACTGATACGCCCGCCCGGGCCAGCGCCTGCGCCACCGCCGCCCCAATCCCCCGCGAGCCCCCGCTGATGAAGGCTACCCGTTCTTCCATGGCGGCAGGCGCTTCGACGCGCCGCACCTCCGGGACCGCAACCGTCCCTTCTCCATCCATCACGACCGCTCCTGTCTGATTCGCGGCAAGAATCCGGATCGACACAATCCGCGAACCCGGCGATTTCTGCGTCACCTCGAGCGTGATCTCGAGGCTGTCCCCCACGTATACCGGCTGGCGCCAGCGGAAGCTTTGCTGCATCCACAACGCGCCCGCGCCGGGAAGCTGCATACCCACCAGGGTGGAAACATAGCTGGCCACCAGCATCCCGTGCACCACCGGCCGGCCCAGGTGGGTGCGGCGGGCGAATTCATTGTCAAGGTGCAGCGGGTTGTAATCGCCCGATAAACGGGCGAACGCGGCAACGTCCTCTTCGGTGAACCGCTTGCGGATCACCGCCCGGTCGCCCGGCTCGATCGCGCCGAAGTCCCGGAACCGCGCGGCCGTGCCGGACTCGGCGGCCGCCGCCTGAGCGGCCCTTGTCTCGTCAGTTGCCTGCATTCACCAGCTCCGCGGCTTCCAGGTCGCTTTCCCGCAGGAATTCGCCCACCGCCACATTGCGTCGCACGCGGAGGCCGATGAGTGCAGGCAGCCGGTCGGCGGCGATTCCCGTCCCCGGCTTGTGCAGCGTCAGGTCTTCCGGACACAGCGTGGCGCCCGCGGAGAGCGGCCGGCGAGCCGCTACGCTCTTTAAAAACATGGAGCGAATGGGCGCCAGTTCGGCGGCCATATCGTCCTTCGCCACGGGGCGGAGCCGCATCCTCTCGATGAAGCGCACGCCCTCGGTCAGCTGGCGCAGTTCCGAGGTGGTGATGGACGCTTTCACATCCGGCCCGAACATTTCGCGGCTCAACGTCACGTGCACCTCCAGCACCTCGATGCCAAGCGTGGCCGCGGCCAGACCGGGATAGATCGTGCCGGAGTGATCGGAAAGCCCCACGCCGCAGCCGAACCGGCGGCGGAAAACCTGGAGCAGGTTGAGACCGATCTTCTCCGGCGGGCACGGATATTCGGACGTGCACTGCAGAACCGTCAGCGCCGGCGCCCGCGGGCGGATACGCTTTACCGCCGCGTCGATTTCCGACAAGCGGCTCATGCCGGTGGAGAGCAGCACGGGCAGGCGGGTTTCCAGCATGCGTTCCAGCATCGGCCCGTTGTTGAATTCGCCCGACGCGATTTTCCAGGCCGCGACGCCGACGCGCTCCAGCAGGTCGACGGCTTCCACCGAAAACGGCGAGCTCAGAAATTTCAGTCCCAGTTCGCTGGCATGCTCTTTGAGCCCGACCCACTGCGGCTCGGTGAATTCCATTCGCTTCCAGTAGTCGTAGCGCGTGACGTCCTGGTAGCTGAACTTTACCCGCCATGGCTCGGAGGGCGAGCTCTCCGCGGCGGCAAGATGGGTCTGGAACTTGACGGCGTCGGCGCCGGCCCGCGCCACCGCGTCGATGAAGGCATGGGCCATGCCGAGGCTCCCGTCATGAGCCTGGGCGATTTCGGCCACGATCATGCAATGTTTGAGGGATTCAGACGACGTCGGCAAAGGTCTTCTCCATCCGGCGGAAATAATACGCGCCCGAGACCAGCAGCGCCACCGCCGCGGCGCCGGAGAGGGCGATCATGGCGCTAGGGGCGGTCTTGGCTCCCAACAGCGCCCAGCGGAAGGCTTCCACCACGCCCGCCATGGGGTTCAGGCCATAGACAATCCGCCATTGCTTCGACAGCAGGCTGCTTGGATAGGCGATCGGCGTGGCGAACATCCAGAACTGGGCGAAGAACGGAACTACGTATTTGACATCGCGATACTTCACGTTAAACGCCGAAAGCCAAAGCCCCACTCCCAGCGCGGTGATCAGGGCCAGCAATACGAACAGGGGCAGCCACAGGATATGCAGCGTCGGATGGATGTGATAGCAGAACTCCAGCACCAGCAGCACCGAGAATGCCAGCCCGAAGTCCACCATGCCGGCCAAAACGGTGCCGATGGGAATCGCCAGGCGGGGGAAATAGATTTTCTTGATCAGGTTCGCGCTGCCGACCAGGCTGTCGGACGATTGCGTCAATCCCTGCTGGAAGAACGTCCAAGGCACCAGCGCCGTATAACTGAACAGCGGGTAAGGGATGCCGTCCGAGGGCACCTTCGCCAACCTCCCGAAAAACAGGCTGAACACGAGCATGGTGAAGAGCGGCTGGATGATCGCCCAGCCGGCGCCCAGGGCCGTCTGCTTGTAGCGCACTTTGATGTCGCGCCAGACCAGAAAATACAAGAGCTCGCGAAACTCCCATAGCTCGCGAAGTTGTAGCGACACCCATCCTTTGGAGGGCTGGATGTGCAGGTGATACTGCCCATCCGGCGTCGGCTCCGGTGCGGACTTAGCGAGAGTGGGGAGCATAGAAGTTGTCATTTTCACCAATCGAACATGAGCGAACTCAACCAGCCGAGGACAGGTAGATTCCGGCCGAATCGCGGTGCAGGACCTCCCGCCAGGAGCCCATCGGCCGGTATTCCGGTACCAGCGTTTGTAATTGCGTCAATACGGCAGATTCGGCGCGGTCCTCCACCAGGCGCTCCAACTCGCTGAGCCAGCACGCCATCTCCGCCGCCTGTTTGCGGGAGCCGCGAAAGATTTTGATCTTCTGGTGGTAGGTCGGCACGTGGTCTTCGCCTTCGAGCGCGAGCTCCTCGAAGAGCTTCTCTCCTGGACGCAGGCCGGTAAAGCGGATTTCGATATCGACATCGGGTTCGCGCCCGGACAGGCGGATCATGTTGCGCGCCAGCGATACGATCGTGACCGGCTCGCCCATGTCCAGCACGAAAATCTCCGACCCTTTGCCCATGGTGGAGGCTTGCAATACCAGTTGCACGGCTTCCCGGATCGTCATGAAATAGCGGCGCATCTCGGGATGCGTGACAGTGACCGGGCCGCCCTCAGCGATCTGCTTCTGGAACAGCGGGACCACGCTGCCGTTACTTCCCAGCACGTTGCCGAACCGCACCGACACGCACTTGGTGGGTGCGCCCTCCGCCGGCGTCGGCATGGAGGCGACGATCAGCTCCGCCACCCGCTTGGTCAGGCCCATGATGTTGGTCGGGTTGACCGCCTTGTCCGAAGAGATCATGAGGAAATCGGTGACGCCGCACTGGTATGCGGTCTCCACGATGTTCCGCGTTCCGAGAATGTTGTTCTTCACCGCCTCCAGCAAGTGCCCCTCCATCAGCGGCACATGCTTATAGGCGGCGGCATGAAAGATCGAATCCACTTCGTGGCGCTCGACGGCGCGTTCCACTACTTCCCGTTCCCGGATATCGGCGATCTGCTGAATGATCTCGATATGGGGATATTTCTGGCTGAGTTCCAGGTTGATGCGGAACAGGTCGCTTTCCGCGCGCTCGAAGATCACCAGCCGGGATGGATGAAACGACGCCACCTGACGGCAGAGCTCGGCGCCGATGGAACCGCCGCCTCCGGTCACCATGACGGACCGGCCTTCGATGGAGCTGCGGATCAGTGTCTGGTCCAGCTTGATGGGCGCGCGGCCGAGCAGGTCCTCCACCGAAACATCGCGGATCTGGCTGGTCAGCACATTGCTGGTCAGCAGTTCGCCCACGCCGGGAATGGTCTTGCAGGGCACGCCGGCGGCACGGCAATTCGAAAGAGCCTCGTTCATGGCGCGCCCGCTTGCCGAAGGCATCGCGATGACGATTTCGGCAATGGATGCGTGGCGGCGGCGCAACCGGTCCACGATCAGGGGGGCCTCGCGGCCGGCGCCCATCACCGGAACACCCAGCAGGTTATGGCTGCGCTTGTTGCGGTCGTCATCCAGGAAGCCGAGAACTTCGTATCCGAGCGACGGATTGGCGCGGATCTCCCGCAGCAGAGCGAACCCTGCCGCACCGGCGCCGTAGATCAGCACCCGCTTGCGGTCCCGCTTGGGCCGCGATACCGAGTGGGATTCGTAATACGAGCGGACCAGGAACCGCGATGCGGTGGTGGCCACGAACGAGAGGACGAATTCGATGCCGTAAATGGAGCGCGGAAAGCCCCGCCCGATGATGCTGACCGCGAGCGGGGCCCAGACCAGAGAGCCGGCGGCGTTGGCGAGCAGGAGTTTGTAAACATCCGGGAAGCTGGCGTAGCGCCAGGCGCCGCGATCGACGCCGGTGACGTGGAACACCAGCATACGCACGGTCACCGCCAGACAGATCCCCTTCCAGAGGAACTGGACCTGCGACCCCGGTATGGAGTAGTCGAACCGCAGCAGGAATGCCGCCACCACGGATGCGGCGGTCAACATTCCGAGAAGGACGCAAAGACAGAGGCGATTCAACCGCCGGATGGAATTTAGGATTCGCATGGAAAACCGGGTATCACCTCAAATCGCCATCGCCACCACGCGCCGACGGCAATGTTCCTGGGCGATGGCCTTGATGCTGTCCGTGATGTACTGAACCTGGTCCATCGTCATAGCCGGGTAGAGCGGCAGCGAGATGAGCCGGTGATAAAGGGCCATCGCCCGCGGGCAGGAGTTGCGTTTCAGTCGCACCCACTTGCGGAAGAAAGGGTGCAGCGGAATGGGGATGAAATGGACGCTGGTTCCGATGCCGCGCGCGCGCAACTCGGTGATGAATTCGTCGCGGCCGACATCGAGTTTCTCCAGGTTCAGACGGATCGGGTAAAGGTGCCAGGCATGGCGGCCGTATTCGCACGAGGGTGGCAGCTCGATCTCGTCCACGGCGGACAGGCGGCGTTGGTAAACGCCCGCATACGCCGCGCGCAACGCGTGCATGCGCTCGATTTTGGCGAGCTGGTGCAGGCCGATCGCGGATTGCACGTCGCTCAGGTTGTATTTGAAGCCGGCCTCCATCACCTCGTAATACCAGCTCCCCTTTTCGCTGTACCGGTTCCAGGCGTCCTTGGTAATGCCGTGAAGACAGAGCATACGCATGCGCTCGGCCATGGCGGCGTCGTTGGTGGTCACCATTCCGCCTTCGCCGGTGGTGATGTTCTTGGTGGCGTAGAAACTGAAGGCGGCGGCCGTGCTCGGCGTCCCGGCGGATCCGGGCGCGAGCCCGTGGTATTGAGCGTCGGTTGCGTGGGCGGCGTCTTCGATGACGCGGAGCCTGTGGCGCTGGGCGATCTGCCAGATTTCGTCCATCCTGCAGGGCAGGCCGCCCAGATGCACGGGAATGATCGCCCGGGTGCGCGTGGTGACGCGCGCGGCCACGGAGGCCGGATCCAGATTGCCGTCCGCGCCGACGTCGGCCAGCACCGGCGTAGCCCCTACGTGCAAAATGACGTTAACGGTGGCGCAAAACGTGAGCGGAGTGGTGATGACTTCGTCCCCTTTGCGGATGCCCGCGGCGGCCAGCGCCAGGTGCAGGCCCGCCGTGCAGGAATTGACGGCCAGCGCATGGCGCGCGCCCGTGTATTCGCGGAAAAGCGATTCGAAGCGCGCGGTACGCTCTCCGGTGGTCAGCCATCCGGAGCGCAGCGTTTCCGTCACTTCGGCGATTTCCTCCTCGCCGATGGTGGGCACGTGGAAAGGGATGAAGGGTCGAGATTCCATGGGGTCGTCCGGGGTCCCGTAACTACGATGGCTCCGCCAGAATCGCGCGCTTGACCCGTTCCGCGTTGAAACCCGCAGGCAGGAAGCTATAACGAACGGTCAGCAGGAGCAGTTTCAGATCGCGCAGCGCCGAGCGCCGCTCCAGGTATTCCAGGTTCAGAGCCAGCTTGGCCGGAAGCACGGTTTCGCGATAGCCGCGTTCGGGATCGGCAAACCCCGCCAGGATTCGTTCTTCATCGCGATATACCAGCGTTGCGAGATCCGTAATGCCGGGCCGGACGCTTTGTACCGCTTGCCAAACCGGGTCTCCCCGGTCCACGAAACACGGAACTTCGGGTCTAGGCCCGATCAGGCTCATCTCACCGCGCAGCACGTTCCAGAGCTGCGGCAGTTCATCGAGCTTATAGGCCCGCAGTAATTTTCCTACGGTCGTAATCCGGCTGTCCCCGCTGCGCGTGATCGCAGCGCCGCTCCGGCCGGTGCTCATGGTGCGGAACTTCCACAGGCGGAAGGGCCGGCCGCCACGGCCGATGCGCTCCTGGCGGAAAAAAACCGGCCCTCCATCCTCCAAACGTACGGCCGTTCCGATGACCACAAGGAGCGGAGAAGCGAGCATGAGCAAAACCGAAGCGGCCGTGAAATCGACAAGCCTCCCCGCAGCCGACGGTCGCGGATTACGAGTGCGATCGCGGGGTGTAGCCATAGCCGTAGTAGTGGTAGCCGTAGCGCGACTTGCTTTTGGGCTCCCACGCGTTGAGAATTGTCCCGAGCACGCGGATGCCGTCATCCACCAGCCGCTCCTTGGCGTTGCGCGCCTCGTCGCGGGTGGTGCGGGCGGCGCGAATCACCAGAATGGCTGCGTCCGCCAACTGTCCCAGCACACGGGCGTCGGAAAGGTACGACATCGGCGGTGTGTCGATAATGGTGATATCGAAATCGCGGCGCACGCGATCCACCAGTGCGGCCATGCGGCCGGAGTAGAGCAGGCTGGTGATGCTTACCGTGCCCGGGCCGCTGGGCAGCACGAAAAGGTTGTCGACCTCCGTGCGGCGCGCCAGCGCCTCCAGGGGGCAATCGGCAAGGGAGGATTTTTCGCGCAGCAGGTCGGTGAGGCCCCACGTGTTGGGAAGATTGAAAACATCGTGCAGGCGCGGCTTGCGCAGGTCGGCATCGATCAGGAGTACCCGCTGATTGATTTCGGCGAGCGCAATTCCCAGGTTGCTTACCGTGGTGCTCTTGCCTTCGGCGTGGCCGGCGCTGGTAATGAGGATCACCTTCGGCCTTCCCTTGCCATGCGCCGTCAGGATGGAAGCCAGCGCGTTGCGATAGGCTTCGGCCAGCGGCGAGGGACGGTCCTGCCAGGTGACGAGTTCAAGCTTGGATTTCACCGCGGAGTCGGCGCGTCCCGGCAGGATGGTGGGCAGCAGCACCTGGTCGGCAACGGACGCGCGAGAAGGGATGACGCCCAGTTCCGGCACGCGCAGGTGGAACGCGGATTCACCGGGAGCCCGAACGCTGCGGTTGATGAATTCACCGCAAACGACGAACCCGATGGCCAGAGTCAATCCGGACGCCAGGCCCAGAGCGCAATAACGGAGCGGATCCGGACGAGTAGGCCGGCGGGGAAGTTCGGCGGTGTCGACCACGCGGACGTTGTTGGGCTCCATGGCCGCGCCGATCCCCACCTGCTTGGCTTTCTGCAGCAACTGCTCGTAAACCTGCCGGTTGGTATCCACCTCGCGCTTCATCATGCCGTACTGAATGGCCTTGCGGGACTGATCGGAAACACGCGCCAACTGCGTGGAATAGGCGGATTGCAGCATGTGCTCGCGTTTCTGCGCCGCCTCGAAATCGCTCTGAATGCGGCCGACGATGTTGGTCCGCTCGCGGCGCATCGTGTTTTCGAGATCCGTAATCTGGGCCTGCAGCTCGCGGACTTTGTAGTGTGCCGGTGTGTAGATGGCGCTCTGTTCGGCGTACTGGCGGCGCAGGTCGGCCAGCTTTGACTGGTAGTCGCTCAGGCGGCCGTTATCCAGCACCTGGGGCAGCGACTCCGGCGGCGTGGTAGTGGCAATCTCGTACGCCGACTGCTTGTTGATGCGGTCCGCCTGCGCGTCGGAGAGGGCTTTTTCGATCTGCTTGAGCCGGTCGTCGTCCACGCTCTCCGCATTGCCCGTGTAGATCAGGCCCGAATCCTGGGTGTAGGCCTGCAGCCGGTTCTCCGAATCCTCCAAGCGCGTGCGCAGCCCCTGCAACTGGCGGGTCAGCCAGTCCGACGTGCTCTGCGCAGACTGCCACACTGCTTCGATGTTGTAATCGATATAGTTTTGCGCGAGAGCGTCGGCATACGCGGCGGCGAAGCGCGGGTTGGGCGAATCGCAGGTAATCTCGACAATGCGGCTGTTCTCCACGAGCTTGACCTGGGTTTCCACCGGGGGAAGCTTCGGAATGACCGGCGTGCTGTGCAGTCCTGCCGCGGCAACGCGCAGCCCGACCAACTGCCGGACGCGCGTGAAAAGGCCGACCGGCTGGTCCTTGGTGGCGAAGCGGCTGTCCAGAGCGGATTCGACCCGTTTTTGAAGGGTCCGGCTTTTGAGCACGCGCACCTGGGTTTGCAGATAGGATTCGGGCGTCAGACCGCCCGCATCGCTCTGCATGCCGGAGACCGGGTCGCTGCTCCTCGTGCTCTGGAATTCCAAGGTGCTCCTGGCTTCATAGACCGGTGTCAGAATCATGCTGAGGCCGAAACCGGCGGCGGCGCCCAGGAGGGCCACGCAAAGGATCAGGGTGCGGCGGCCGCGCAAGAGCTGCCAGAGCGCCGGCAGCCCGCCTCCATCCTCTGCAGGCGCGCCGACCGTGGTTAGAGGTTCGATATACGCAAGGCTCATCCCGGCGTGGGCAACGCCCGGCCGGGCCGCCGCCAGGATGTCCTGGCGAACGGCCAACTCCCTCAGGAAATCGTCTGAAGATTGTGGGCTGATAGCCACTGTGTCCCTCCCAAATCGCTACAGCCGTCCCAGAATCATCACGCTCGAGGTGATGCCGGTGGTGGCCATGGCTTGCACGTAAGTTTCCAGGCTGCTGGAGGGGACGATGACCACATCGCCCTCCATCAAATTCAGGTCCTTGGCTTTGCCGTTCAAAATCTTCTTCATGTCGACAACGGCGAAGGCCGTCTCCTGGCCGTTGGCTCCGATATGGTGGATCGTGGTATGCGCCGGTTTGGCCACGTGCGTCAGGCCACCGGCCAGAGCCAAAGCTTTCGTGAGCGAGACCGTATCCGTGGTGTCCAGTTCAATGGCGCCCGGCTTGTTCACTTCACCGGCCAGGAACACCAAGCGGGGATGTTTCACCTGGGA
>DATJMP010000343.1:0-34055 GCA_035508655.1 Bryobacteraceae bacterium | reverse complement strand
GTGACGGAAGGGGACGGCTCCTACGATGTGGAAGGCTGGGACTCGGCGGCGAAAGCGGCTGCGCTGGCGAATGTGTTGATGGATGCGCGCACCACGCCGCAGCAGGTTTCGACGCGCGGCATCTCGCGCCTCACTCCCGAGCGGGTGCAGGCAATTATGGGCGAAGGGAAAACGGTGCGGCTCGTCAGCCGGGGAAAGCGCTCCGCTACGGGAGTGAGCCTGCGGGTGCGGGCCGAAGTGCTGAACCGGACGGACATCCTGGCTTGTACGCCGGGCACTTCCAACGCCATTTTGTTCGAAACGGATTTGATGGGGACGTTCGGCGTGGTGTCGATCGATCCCACGGTGGAGCAGACGGCTTACGGCGTGTTCAGCGACCTTGCGGGACTCATCGGGCAGACTGCTTCATTGCGGCTATGATCCGGTAAACCGGCTGATTGTCG
This sequence comes from Bryobacteraceae bacterium, assembly GCA_035508655.1. Lineage (GTDB taxonomy): Bacteria > Acidobacteriota > Terriglobia > Bryobacterales > Bryobacteraceae > DATGMB01. Next base: position 33,612 of record DATJMP010000343.1, on the reverse strand, counting down.
GCATAGACGCGCCATTCGCGGATCAGACCGGCTTCAGTCACCGCGCGCCAGGCGGCCGGAATCCGCCAGCGGTTGGCTTCGGGCAGTTCACTGCCGTCGGCAATCGTGCCGCCGGCCTCGCCGAACACAGCCACAGTGTTGCCGTCGGCCAGCACGAGCTCGTGCGCCACCCAGTAATCGGGGCACATCATGTAGTAATTGCGCCAGCCCTCTCGCATCGCCTCTCGTCCTTGTACCTTTCTACCTAGGGAATCGGCGAAAAGGTGATCTTCGGTCATCATGCCGGCGAGTTGGTCCGCATCGTGGTGGTTGATGCGGCGCAGGAATTCGAGGACGGCGGCCACGGGCGTCATATCCGTTATTTTGGCGCACGGCACACGACGCCCGCGGCCCGCAATCTACCGCGTCACCGGTTCGTTCCGGTGCGCCGTTTCCATCTCGGTCAGGTCGCGTTCAGCCTGCTCACGCGAGAGACCATAGCGTTCCTGCAGTTTGCCGATCAACTGATCGCGGCGGCCGCCGATCTGTTCCCAGTCGCTGTCGGTCAGCTTGCCCCACTTTTCCCTCATCTTGCCTTTCAATTGCTTCCATTGGCCCTGCATAATGTCAGCGTTCATAAATTAACCTCCGTTTTGATTGGCATCTGCCGCGCCAATGCTCCGGATCGCACACCAGAGGACCCTAAGTGGAATCCGCCGTGCATCAACGATATTAGTGGGAAAGCGAGCGCCCTTTCTGCTGTACGGAATCGCCTGCCTGGCATGTTGTGCGTTTGCGCAGGATGATCAGGCGTCGACGGGGGCGAACCGGGCCGCTCCGGCTTCGGCCACGCGGGCGGGTGAGATTGAAGCAGAGCGGCAGAGGAAAGCGGAATCCTTACAGCCGGAAAAGGTCAAGCCGGCGGAAAGAGTTCTCAATCGCATCGAGCAGAACGAGATCGTCGAGCGGCTCACGTGTCAGGTAACGGGGCTGTGCGTGCGCTTCGGCGGGCTCATCACGTATTCGGGCTTTGCGCTCGGACCGGAGTACACCAACCACGGTTTGCTAGGCGGAGCGGCCACATTCAGCACGTCGTTTGTCGGTTCGGTGCACGAGTTCTATCGCGCCGACGCGCACCTGAATATGCCGCAGCTATACGACGGCTTCGCATTTCTGGATCTTGACGCCGAGCACCTATATTATCCGCGTGTGGATTACTACGGGTCTGGACCTGATTCGAGGAAATCAGGGCGGACGGCCTACCTGCTGGAGCAGAGCGCGTTTCAAGTTTCGCCGGGCATCCGGCCGATCGATCATCTACGGATCGGTGCGCTGGGCCGGTATCTGCTCACGAACATAGGCTTCACCAATGACAGCCGCTTTGCACCCACACAGGAGGTTTTCACCGAGCAGACCACGCCCGGGCTGTTTGCGCCTACCGATTTCGTGCAGGCGGGTGCGTGGGTGCAATACGACACGCGCGACAACCCCGGCGGCCCGCGCTCGGGCGGCAATTACTTCGCGCAATATGCCAGATTCCAGGATGTGCTGCGCGACCAGTTTTCGTTCAACCGGGTGGACCTGGAAGTGCAGCGGTACATCGGATTTTTCAATCACCGGCGAGTGATCGCGCTGCGCAGCCGCGTCCAGGCGACGCAGGCTGTCAGCGGCAACCAGGTGCCGTTTTACGAACAGCCGACGCTGGGCGGGCCGGACGATCTGCGCGGCTTCCGCGCCTTTCGCTTTTACGGGAACGCATCGTTCGTGAACAACGCCGAATATCGCTGGGAGGTGTTCAGCGGTCTGGACATGGCTCTGTTTGTGGACGCCGGGCAGGTGTACAACGACTGGCACCAGATCGGCTTCCGACACTTGCAGACGGATGGCGGATTCGGCTTCCGCTTCAACGTCCGCAACAACGTCTTCCTGCGCATCGATACGGGCATCAGCGCCGAAGGGGTTTATGTATGGTTCAAGTTCGGCAACGTGTTTTAATAGCGCTCGCCGCTTTGAGCCTGGCCGCCTTGCCGGTATTGGCGCAGAAGTTCTACCCCGACGATCCGCTGGAGCGAGAGCCGCGGCCGCTGGACGTCAAGACCGCCGAGGCGCAGAACCTCAATGATTACTACGATTTTTTCCGGAACACGTTCTGGCCCCCGGACCGCGAGCAGATCAAACACCATAATCCACTGCCGTCCGAGGCCATCAACACGCTGGGCGAAGTACCGGACAGCACCTGGTTCACCAATCGCGTGGGTTCGCGGCCGATGACGGTGGACGAACTGGTGCGCGGGCCGGGCACGGACGATCCGCCGTCGACGTCCGGCCCGTGGACAGTGGTTTCGGGCAAGAACCAGGGCGTGCAGCCCGGGCTGATTATTCGCGATGCGCGCCGCAAGCGGTACTTTCTGAAGTTCGATCCCATGTCCTACCCGGATATGGCGACCGCCGCCGACGTGATCGGCGCCAAGTTCTTTTACGACCTCGGCTACAACACGCCGCAGAATTACATTGTCCGTTTTCCGCGCAGCCGGCTGCGGGTGGCCCCGCAATCGAGGTATCGCGGCGAAAACGGGCAGGAGCGTCAGATGACCGAAAAGGACATCGAGGACGTGCTGGCCAAGGTGCCGCGGGGGGCGGACGGCCGCTACCGGGGGATGGCCAGCCGCGATGTAGGCGGCGACCTTATCGGGCCGTTCCGCTATTCGGGCACGCGGTCCGACGATCCCAACGACATCGTGCGGCATGAGAGACGGCGAGATCTGCGCGGCCTCTATGTGTTCGCGGCGTGGCTGAACCACACCGATTCGAAATCGATCAACAGCATGGACACGATTGTGGACGAAGGAGGCGTGCACTACATCAAGCACTTTCTCATCGATTTCGGGGCGATCCTGGGCAGCGACACGTTCGAGCCGAAGAGCCCGCGCGCGGGCAACGTCTTTCTGTTTTCGTGGAAGCCTTCGGCGATGCAGTTCGCGACGCTGGGATTCGACGTGAAGCCGTGGATGCGCCTGCATTATCCGGACCTGCCCGGAGCCGGCCATTTTCAGTACGAGGATTTCGACCCCGAGCACTGGACCAGCAACTATCCCAATCCGGCCTTCGAATTGCGCACGCCGGGCGATTTGTATTGGGCAGCGAAGAAAGTCATGGCGTTCCGCGACGAGGACATTCGCGCGATCGTGGCCACGGGGCAGTATGACGATGCGCGCACGGCGGAATGGATTTCGCGCTGCCTGATCGAGCGGCGCAACCGCATCGGCCGCGCCTTTTTCGCGGAGGAACTGCCGCTGGACCATTTCGCCGTACGCGGAGGCAGGCTGGAGTTCGAGGACCTGGCGGCGGAATACGGATTTCATGCACCGCAGCGATATTCGGTCGCATGGTCGGTGTTCGACAATGCGACCGGGCGGCGAACGTCGATTCCGAATGCTACGACGTTCCAGGTCCCGGCGGCGCACGCGGAATATCTGGCTGCGCGGATCCACTCCGCAGATCCGGACAAGACCGTGACCGTATACCTGCGCGGGCGGCAAGTGGTGGGGATCGACCGGACACCGTGAAGTCAGGGCTGCGATGATAATATGAGCCATGCGCCGCGGCGTGGTCATCGGCCTGCTTCTGCTGGGATCGTTGGCCGCGTTGGCGCAGCGGTTTGGGGGCATGTTCCGCGACGAGGAGGGCCCGCGGCCGTCGTTTCCCGCGGAGGGGGAATTCCACTTCATCCGCGTGGAGTATACGGACCTGCCGCAGTTTCACCGCCGTTTCGGTTTTGCCTCGCGCGACGCGCAAGGTGAAGGCTGGTGGATCGTGGACTGGCCGGATGCGGATGATCATTTCACGCTGGGCGTGGAGAGGCTGACGCGGATTGCGGTCGGCGAGCCGCGCCACCTGCGGCTGACGGATCCGCGGATTTTCGACCATCCCTGGATTTATGCCACACAGACCGGCTGGTGGGGCCTCGACCAGCGCGAAGTCCTGGCTTTGCGCGAATACCTGGAGCGCGGGGGCTTCCTGGTGACGGACGATTTCTGGGGCGGGGAGCAGTGGGAGGTTTTCCGCGAGACGATGGAGCGCGTGCTGCCCAGCCATGCGATCACGGATATCGCGCTGGGCGACCAGGTGATGCACGTGCTATACGATATCCAGGCCAAGGATTTGACGTGGATTCCCGGCACGCGACACCTGCGGCGAGGGCCGGGCGGGGGCATCGTAGTGCAGCAGCCGTACGGGACTTCACCGGCGTGGCGCGCGCTCAACGACGACCATGGCCGGATGCAGGTGGCGGTGAACTACAACACGGACGTCGGGGACGCGTGGGAGTGGGCCGATTCGCCGTATTACCCGGAGTCGATGACCGCGCTGGCCTACCGGTACGGCATCAATTACCTGGTGTACGCGATGACGCACTGAGGGGATCGGTTGAAGGAGGCTTGTTGGTTTACCGCGCCACCGCCGCGGCTGTGGCGGGCACGCGGAGCAGGGCGACCGTTTCGGCGCCGCGATGATCGAGATCGAGCGAGGCAGCAGCGCCGTAGCAGATTTCCAGGCGGCGGCGGACATTTTGCAGGCCGACTCCGGTGCTTCCGGCCTGCTCGCGTTCGGAGGGGGATTCAGGGCGGGTGTTGGCGATGGAAATGCGCAACTCCCCATCCTTGCATTCACCCCTGAAACGGAGATAGCCGGGACCGGTGCGCAGGGCGATGCCGTGTTTGATGGCATTCTCCACCAGCGGCTGAACGGAAAGAACGGGAATCCGCATCGCCAGGGCCGGCGCATCTACGTCTATCTCCGCCTGGAGACGGCCGCCGAGGCGGAGTTGCTCCACTTCCAGATAGGCGCGCACAATTTCGACCTCTTCAGCCAGGGTGACGAAACTGCGCTCGGTCTGGAGGAAGTAGCGAAAGATGTCGGCCAGGTTCAGCACCAGACGGCGTGCGTCGGAGGCGCTGCGGGGAATGGTGCCATAGAGGGCGTTGAGAGCGTTGAAGAGGAAGTGAGGGTTGATTTGGGATTGCAGAGCGCGCAGTTCGGCCTGGTTGACCAGGCGGTCCATTTCGCGGCGCCGCATGGCGAGAATCTTCTCTTCGATCTGAGCGGCGGCGCGGGAAAGCGTATCCAGGTCTTCGCCGAGGTAGCGGCGGCCGCCGCCACGGCGGCCCAGGAGGATGCGGCGGCTGCGGCCGGGGCCGAGACGGATAGGAACGGTGGCTTCGGTCCAGTCCGGCGGATTGTCGCCGGCGGCATCGAGCAGAAACTGGCTGGTGTGGACGGCGGCGGCGATTTCAGCGGCGGCCCAGGCCAGGTACGTACCTTCATCGGAAGATTGCGGTCCGTTCTGCATGCGGCGGGGCAGATCGGCCAGGCCGCCATGGCGGAACAGTGCATGCGCCAGCCAAAGCTGGACGAAATTGCGCAGCCAGGCGAAGACCACCAGCAGCAGGCAGATGCTGACCAGCAGTTCGGCCTCGTGGAGCGGATTGGTGGCGACGCGTTCGACCAGGGCGAAGCGGAATGCCGCGCGGATGACCAGCCATGCCAGGACCGCGGCCAGCAGGGCGTTGGCCAGGAAGCGGACGAAGGCATCGAGCAGGACAAAACGGTAATCCTGGAGGAGCAGGAAGAGTGCGAGGGGAATGCCGGCGTGATGGACGAACAACTCCGCGGACCAGGCCTGGCTGGCGTGGTCAGCGCCGAAGTGGACGAACGACATGGCGAACAGAGCCAGGCACATGGAAGCGGCGATGCGCGCGCCCACCCGCGGGCCGCCGCGGAGGAAGACGTAATCTGCCACCGCCGCCGCGGTGAGCACGAGAAAGCCGATGGTGATCAACACCAGGGCAGCCTGATGCAGGCTGGCGTTGCCGATATCGCGGAAATGCATGGCGGCCGCGATGGCGCTGAGCAGGTAGCCGGCGCCGACGAGCACGCGCCGGCTGCCGCCGAGCGAAACGTGCAGGAGGACGGCGGGGATCAGGCTGAGGGCGGAGAAACTGAAGGCCACCACCAGGCGCGCGGCGGTGATGGGCATAGTGGGCCAGACCAGAATCAGGAGCGAGCCGGCGTTCCAGGCCAGCGAAAGAGCGGCGGCCAGGCCGCTGAGGTAGCGGCCGCGCGCTCCCGACCATCCGCGGCGGCTGAACAGCAAGACCAGGAAGATGGCGAAAATCAGCGCGCCGGCGGTGTGGCCGAGCAGGTTGATGAGTAGCGATTGATCGAAGCCCAGCATGGCACGGTCACAACAGAAGCTGGCGCACCTGGCTGGCAAGGCGTTTGCTGACGATCAACTCCTGGCCGTTGGTGAGGGTGAGGAGCCAGCGCTGGCTGCTGAGCGGCGCCAGCTTGCGCACATGGTTGACATTGACCAGGGCATTGCGGTGGACGCGGTGGAACGGGCCGCCGTGCAGGCGCGCTTCAACCAGGCGCAGGTTTTGCGTGGCCAGGTAGCGCTGGCGGGCGGTCACGATCCAGACAATCTCGCGGTCGGATTGGAACGCCAGCACGTCTTCGATATCGAGCAGGTAATACTCTTCGCCCAACCGGCCGACGATTTTGCGCGCCTTGCCGGCTTCGTTGAGCCGGACCAGAGAGTCGGCCAGGTCGGCGGTGTTGCCGCGCAGTGCGCGGGCGCGCTCGACGGCCTTTTCCAGGCGCTCCCGGCTGACGGGCTTGAGGAGGTAGTCAAGGGCGCCGGATTCGAAGGCGCGGATCGCGTGCTCGTCGTAAGCGGTGACAATAATGACCGCGGGCAGAGGGCCAGGCGGCAGGCGCTGGATGACGTCGAACCCGGTGAGGCCCGGCATCTGCAGATCGAGCAGGATGAGATCGGGATGAGAGGCGCAGATGTGGTCCAGAGCTTCGACGCCGCTGGCGGCCTCGGCTATGATTTCGATGTCTGCCAGGCTGCCGAGCTCTTCGCGCAGCACTTGACGGGCGATGGGCTCGTCATCGACGATCACCGTTCGCAGGGCCGTCCGCCGTCCGTTCCTGGGAAAAACCTGCGCGTTCATGGCTAATCCCATGGTACTCGCTTGCAAACAGGAGGCAGCACGACGGTCCGGATTACGCAAGAGCAGGCTGGCACGGCGATTGCAATAATCAGCGCCAATGTTGGCATTTTCAACAACTTCGGAACTTTTCTGTGGGGGTTTTGGCGCTAGGAGGGCGAATTGACGCTTTCGATGCTGCAGGAGCACGCCTTTGTTCGCGGGCTCAAACCGAATCAGTTGGAGAGCCTGGCCGCCCAAGTGGCGCCCGTGCGATTCGAAGAAAACGAGATCGTGCTGGTGGAGGGAGCGCGCTCGGCAGCCTTTTATCTCCTGGTTTCGGGAAGCGCGGCCATCGAGCTGCGCGCGCCGAATTACGCGGTGTGCGTGCAGGAATTGGGGCCGGGGAGCGTGTTCGGATGGTCGGCGCTGCTGGATGAGCAGGACACGCTGTTTCAGGTGCGGGCGCGGGAACGGACGGTAGCGCTGCGAATCGACGGACAGAAACTGAAGGCCCTGTGCCGGAACGATGCGGAACTGGGCAGCGAAATTCTCCGGCGCACGCTGGCAGTGGTGGCCGGTCGGGTGAAGGCCACCGAGATGCGTTTCGCGGAAATGTGCGGGGTCCGGTTGTAGAGGCCGCCGGGGTCAGCTGCCGGCCGGTGCCGGATGTCATTCGTCGCCGGCGCGCGTGGCGGAGGCGGGCACGATGAGGTGACCGCCCGTGCAATCGAAGGCCGCCGGCTGGTCCCCGGCGCGGATCGTTCGCCCGCGGCCGATCAACCCGCCGCGCTCTGCCGCTCCGCCCGCTGCCGTTCCGCCAGCATGAGCATCGCTCGCTGCGCCGCCAGCGCCGCGCCCTCCTGCCAGGCGCCGACGCGGGCGCAGTGGTCGCCGGCAAAGAAATAGCGGTCGTCAGGCTTCGTGAACTGCTCGTACGGGCCGTCGTAATATCCGCCTCCGCCCCTTTGCACGCCGTCCATCCGTCCCGGACGTCCTCCGACCCACGAGCCCAGGTTGTATGGGATCTTGCCCCAATACACATAGACCGGCTTGCCGAGTTGATTGCCGTAGCCAGGGTGCAGCCGTTCGACCGCCGCGCGCGAGGCGTCAATTTTCGCGGCCACGGTGGGCAGCCTGGCGAAATCCGTCCCGCCTTCGATCGAATAACCGGCCACCACCACGCCCGTCTCGCTAAACAACTTCGCGCTCGGATACCACACCAGCCCGACGGGGCCGCTCATCACCCACGAAATTCCGCCATAGATGTTGAAATCCGTCTCCCAGAAACGCTTCGATTCCCAGCCGATCTTGTACGCGTCGTTGTATTCCGTATCGTGGATCGCCTGCTGAATGCGGGGCGAAAAATCGTTCGGGATTGACTTCAAGATCGTGATGGGCAGGGCGCAAATGCCGTAATCGGCTTCCAGGCTCTTGCTCTGTCCGCCCTGCGCATAGACAATCCTCACGCCGTTCGAGGTCTTGCGAATCTCCTTGACGACGGCTTCGTATTGCACCACCGGGCCGAGTTTCCTCGCAAACGCGAACGGGATGCGGTCCATTCCGCCCACCGGCTGGAACATGGTGGCCTGCATGTCGATCTGTTCTTCGAACATCATGCCGCGCCAGAAATTGGCGTCCAGCAGCGCGTGCATCTCGAGTGGAGGCCGCAGTTGTTCGCGGACGGGACCGGCGCCCGCAAACTGCGAAGCCCCTGCCCGTGCCGAGCCGGCGTACGCGTAGTCGCGATCCAGGTCGCCATAGATCCGCAGGAATTCGAGTATCCGCTCGTGGTCGTCAGCGGTCAATTGCTGATCGAGCGCGTTCTGGTGGATGCACTTGGCCAGCAATTCCGCCACGTGGCCGCGCGTATCATTGATCGCCTGGCGCTGCTCCACGGGCTTGCCGCCGAACGCGTTGTCGTTCACCAATAGCGAACTCCGCGAGCTATTGACCTCCACTTCCAGCGCGACGCCCAGTTCGCGGCAATAGCCGAGGATGGTCTTGTGAATCGAAGGCAGGCGCGCCGGCCCGGCGTTCAGGTAGCTGTCGGGTCCCCACTCCGGCGTCTGCACCATGCCGTCGGTGAATTCCACCTTTGAGCCGCCGCGGACCGTCCAGTTTCGTCCACCGGGGCGGGAGCGCGCTTCCAGAACCGTGCACGAATACCCCGCCTTTCCGAGTTCGTACGCCGACACCAGTCCGGCGATGCCGCCGCCCAGGATCGCGACCTTGATTCCCTTGCCCGCATCGGGAGGCAGTTTGAATTCTTGCGCTGCCGCCGCTGGCGCAAACAGAAGTCCCAGCGCGTGCATGGCAGAAAAGGCGGCTCCGTATCCGCCCGCCTCGCCGACGCGCGTCAGAAAATCGCGACGGGTGCCCAGACCAGCCGCCAACCGCGTTCCGGCGTCCATCCGGCCCATTGATATCCCCTCTCTGGCGCATGGCTGCGCCGCGATTACAAGTTGTCCGGGGAAAAAGCGCTCTCCGCTACCGGAGAGAAAATGATCCCGGAGATCTTCATTCGCCAACGTGGGATGGAAGCGCCGCAGGGCGCGTGGGAAACGCCTATCCGGCGGAGGGTAGGACGCAGTATGCCCGGAGGTGCCGGGCGATAACTAGAGCCTGAGCTTAGCCGAAGCCGGCGCGAAAGTCAAACGGCCGGGCAGAGCCAGGGCTGCCCTAGAGCTTACAGTGCCTTGGAATCAGGTGCTTTGCCAGGTGCCGCCCGGCAAAGCACGCACAATTCCGGTTTGTTTTGGCTATCTTACGGTCGGATATTTGATCCCTAACTGTTCGAGATAGGTGTCGTACTTGGAGGGATCGTAATAATACTGCTTCATCTTCTCTCGATATTGCTCCATGATTTTCGCATTCAGCCACGTCGCCGGCTTGTCGTCCGGCCGAAGGAAACTGGTGTACTTCACGTTTTTGGTCTGCACGTTGTTGAAGAAATCCCACGCGCTCTTCACCAGTTCCGGATGAAGCAGAATATCGAGGGCCGTCATGGCCTGCACTTTGGCTCCGGCCACCACGCCCTTGTGCGCGATCGGAGTCGCCATGGCGATGCCGTTGGCCCAGTTATGGCCCGGTCCGCCCGGGATGTTGGAAGGATAGCGCAGCGTGACTGTTGGGACGTTCCATGAGATATCGCCGATATCATCGGAAGGCCCGCCGGTAGGACCGACGCCGCCCTCACCCATGTCGCCCTCCTCGGCCTGCTGGCGCGGCGGCCGCATTGGGGGAATCGACATCGCCAGGCCGCGGGCGGGCACCTTCAGTTCTTTCTGCAATCCTTTGGCGAGCGTCTGGTCGGCATCCGACCACTCCGGCAGGCCGACCTTCCTGATGTTTTCGTACATATCCTCGGCGATGGGGCGGTTGAAATATCCGGGCCACGCGCTACCCAGCAGCCGCTCGGTGAACGTGGTGTCGGTCATGAGCGTAGCGCCTTTGGCCGTGTTGTCGCCCTTATGCCAGAGGTCCATGATGTGCTCGTAATCCACCTCGCGGAAGTAATACCAGACCGCCGCGGTGGGGGGCACGACGTTCGGCTGGTCGCCGCCATTGGTGATCACGTAATGCGAGCGTTGAGCCAGCCTTAGATGCTCGCGGCGGAAGTTCCAGCCCACATCCATCAGTTCGACAGCATCGAGCGCACTCTTGCCGCGCCAGGGAGCTCCGGCGGCGTGGGCCGACTCGCCCTTGAACATGTATTCGAGCGAAACCAGGCCGCTGCCGCCCGTCGGCCCCCAGGACACGCCCAGGTTATTCGCCACGTGGGCGAACAGAACCACGTCTACATTTTTGAACTGCCCCGCGCGCACCAGGTAAGCTTTGCTGCCCAGCAGTTCTTCGGCGATGCCGGGCCAAAGCTGGAGGGTGCCTTGAATATGCTCCCGCTCCATCACCTTCTTCACAGCCAAGGCTGCCATGATGTTCATCGGCACACCGGAGTTGTGCCCTTCGCCGTGGCCGGGAGCTCCCTCGATAATCGGATCATGCCATCCCACGCCGGGCTTTTGCGAAGCCTGCGGGATGTCGTCGATATCGGAACCGAACGAGATCACCGGCTTGCCCGATCCCCATGTGGCCACCCAGGCGGTGGGGATTCCGGCAATGCCGCGCTCGATCTTGAACCCTTCTTTTTCCAGGATGCCGCTCAGATACTTGGAGGTTTCGAATTCCTGGAAGCCAAGCTCGCCGAAACTGAACACGCTGTCGACCATCACCTGAGCCTGCTTCTTCATCCCGTCGATCTGGCCTGCCAGATCGGCTTTGATGGAAGCTTCTTTCTCGGGTGATATTTTGGTCTGCGCCAGCGCCGCAGTCGCGGCAAGCGAGAGTGCAATTGTGATACGCAGGAACATATCCGGATAGTGTACCCGGTTTGAGAGAATTCGTCCTCACGGCGAGCCGCTGAAATCGCCCGATCGATGAATTTTCATGGCCTCCCCCGCGGAATCCGCAGTACAATACGCCCGTGCAAATTCGCCGCCGCGATCTGTTCCAGTACGCCGCCATGGCCAGCGCTGCCGCGCTCGGCCAGACTCACAGTAAAGCCGCTACTTCCAAGCCCGGAATGCCCGGGCCGTTTCCCGGAGTCGTGATCGGTGTCGAGCACCCCGGGGCCATCCTCAACGGCGCTTATCAGTCCGAGCCCGTGCGCAAAATGATGGAAAAGGGCATGACCGCTCTAACCGGCGCGCCTGCATGGACCGACGCCTGGAGGTCCTTTTTTGAAAAGGGCGACGTGGTCGGCATCAAGGTGTGCCCGGTCGGCGGAGCGAAGCTCTGCTCGGACGCCACCGTCCTTCACTCGATTTTGGACGGCCTCCGCACGGCGGGCGTCGCGAACCGCGATGTGATTGTCTATAACCGCTACCGCCAGGAAACCATGGCCGCAGGAATCGATAAGTGGCTTCCCGATGAAGTCCGCATGGAGTTCGGCTCTCCTGCATACAACGAGGTTCAGTTGGATATGGACGGCTACGATCCCGATCATTACATGGAGATCGCGCTGATCAAGCCGGGAGAGAACTGGAGCGACCCTCATTACCGGCGCTCTTACGTAGCCAAGACGATTACCCGGCGGATCAATAAGTTCATCAACCTTCCCGTGCTGAAGCATCATCAGTCGGCCGGAGTAACCATCGCGCTCAAGAACATGTCGCACGGCATGGTCAACAACGTCAACCGCAGCCACCTCACGCCCACCGCCAATGCGTGCGGCATCTTTATTCCATCGGTAGTGAGCCTGCCGGTGATTCGCGAAAAAGCCGTGCTCCACATTTGCGACGCGGTCAAGGCGTCCTACCATGGAGGACCGGGAGGACGTCCACAGTTCATCTGGGAACACAAGACCATGTATTTCGCGACCGACCCGGTGGCGTTGGATAAGACCGGTTGGAAAGCGATCGACGCCAAGCGCGCCGAAGTGGGCATGGCCTCGATCGCACTTTCGAAGCCGGACAATGCCAGCCACTATCTCAATTGCCAGGTGGAGCACATCGAGATCGCGGGTTCGCTCGGCCTCGGCACATTCGACGACGACAAAATCCAGTTGAAGAAATTCAGCCTGTAGCCGAAGTCGGTACCGAGTCCACCCTTAGCTTCGATACGTAACCGGCTGGTAAGTGGCCTCAACGGAAGATAGCTTCGTCACCGGGCAGCGTGAGAGTGCACGTATTCATAGTTCCGGGCTATATGGCTTGTAAGAGACAATCTACTTTCACAGACCCAACTCTCGACATTCAACGCTCGCAGAGCTTATACCGAGTACTTCAGTACGGCTCCGCGGCCCACAAACGCCCCTTGCGGCGCACCCGCGCCGGTTTACTCCAGAAGTTACTGCACTGCTAATTTGGGCGAAAAGATTCGCCCTCCATTGCCTGGTTGTGCGCAGACATCCATAGTAAGTAGGCCTCTAGTGCCTGTTAGAACAAGGCGCTTGAAGAACCCTGCACCCGATATATGCAGCCAAGCGTACAATGCAACAGCCATGCTTGACGACGCCGCTTCCGCTGCCTATTACCAATGGCAGCCGCCCGGAAAAGCTATAGCTGTTAGTCTTAGCCTGGCGGTTATAGGGCGGCTTGGATCCTCGGTACTGGAGGATGGTGAGCCGTTCCCCCACCGCCGCCCGGAAATCGGCGGATTCCTTTGGGGCTCCGTCAAGCGATCTCGCGGGGTGGCCGTTGTCCAGGTGGATGGCTTCGAGCCGGTGGAATGCGAGCACGCATTCGGACCATCCTATTTCCTCTCGGGCGCGGACCAGAACCGTCTGGCTGAGCGGTTGCGCCGCTACAGGCCGCCCCGGGGCACTTCGATCGTCGGTTTCTTCCGCAGCAACACCCGCAAGGAGTTCGCTCTGGCTGTGGAGGACATCAATCTGATGGCCCGTTATTTCTCGAAGCCATCCATGGTCCTTCTGCTCGTGCACTCCAGTTCCGATGGAGCACTGCGCGCGGGCTTCTCCATATGGGAGCAGCGCGCGATTCGCACGTTGAAACCTTACCTGGAATTCCCCTTCGAGCCTGCCATTCTGTTCGCCGGCGGCTACGAAATCTCCGGCCGCGAGCACGGGCGCGCGTTGGCCGCCCCCAGCCCGCCTCCGGTGCGCCGGCAAATCCCGGCTCCGTCGCCTGCCGCGCCGTTGGAGGGCGCCAACACCAGTCTCGTGCGGCGGCCTACCGGGCTCGCGGCTCCGATGCGTTCGCAACCCGCGCCGGTGTGGGTTGATGCCAGGAGCGGCCAAGCCCCACGGTTGGGCACGGTTGCCCATTTTTCGCGGCTTTGGCGCGGGCCCATGCGCCTGGAATGGCTTGTTGCCGCGGCCGCCGTGGGCATCGCTCTGCTTGGCGGAGTGCTGCATCGCGACACCCGCCCACTGGAGTCCGGGCTCCCGCCTGCCATGCAAGGGAAGCACGTCGCTGCCCGTGCAAATCAGGACGCCGACCGCACTGAACCGTCGGTGGCCGCGGCGCCGCCTGCGCCCGCCGCAGCCGTACCCCTGCCGGCTGCGCCTCTGGCGCCCGAGGCGCCCGCACGGTTGAGCGAAACACCTGTGTTAGCCGCTGCGGTCCCTGCAGCTCCACCTGTCTCTCAACCCGAACCGATCGTCCAATCGGGACCGCCAACCGCACCCAGAGCCGTCGCAATCCCCATTGCACCGCTCCGCGTTGCCGCGGTATCCGCCCCGCCTCTTCCTGCTCCCCCAAATATCGCCCTGGAGCCTCCGAAAGCTCCCGCGCCCCTGCTATCCGACGGTGGAATTCTGCCGGCGGGAATTCGCGGCGCCCCCGACCCGTTCGTCCGCATCGCCGTTGACCCGCTGCCTGGCCATCGAAAATTACTCGGTAAGCTCTTTTCCGGCAAGAAGGTCGGAACGGTTTTCGAGCCTCCCCGGCTCCTCGATGAGCGCCCGCCCGAAGTCCCGTCGGAACTGCGCGACCGCATCCGGGGTTCCGTACCCATCACGGTGAAGCTCTACGTGAATCGCACGGGAAGCGTCGAATACGCGGAGTTGCTCTCCGATGGAACCGGCCAGAACCGCGATCTTGCAGCGTTGGCCGTGTTTGCTTCGCGAAAATGGCAGTTCGCGCCGGCCCGGCAGGGCGGCGAGGCCATTCCGGCGGAGGTCCTGGTTCAGTTCCGCTTTGGCGCGGGCGCAAACCAGCCGGAACGGCTCGTGGCCGGCCAGCGCGGCGGGACGGCCAGATCCACTCAGTGAGCCTGCCCGGCCACATTGAGCCCGCTCCGCGCCATTTTCGGCACGCATGATAGAATTCTCTGGAACTGATCGCCCCTTTCGAGAGCAGCAAATGAAAACTCCGTTAAGCCGGCGCGCCATCCTCGCAGCCGGCGCAGGCGCACCGTTTCTCCTGGAGACCCAGCCGGCTCGCGCGGATCTCGGCCCGCCGCCCTACACGCTGTCCATCAACATCGAGATTATGTTCCCGCGGACCATGCCGCGGGCAGAGCGGGTCGCCGCGGTGGCGGCTCAGGGCTTCAAGGCGTACAGCTTCTGGAGCGCCAGCGAGCAGGAACTCGACGCCATGCTCAAGGTCCAGGAGCGAACCGGCATCAAATGCGCCAGCATTTCGGGCACCGGGAAGGCCGGCTCTTCCACCGGACTCACAAAGCCGGGGCAAGAACAGGCGTATCTGGACGAAATCGCGGCCCGCGCGAAGATCGCCGCCCGCGTGGGCGGCGCACGGCCGATCATCTTCGTCGGCAAGATGCAGCCGGAAGTCCCCTGGGAAACGCAAAGGGCGCAGATCGTCAGCGGACTGAGGAAAGCCGGCGACATCGCCAAGGAATTCGGCGTGACGCTGGTGATGGAGCCTCTGAGCACCGAGCCCGGCGAAGTGCGCATGGCCCTCGACACCGCCGCCGCGGCATTCCCGGCAATCGACGAAGTGGCGCACCCGCACGTCAAGGTCTGCTTCGATATGTACCATTTGCAGTTGATGGAGGGAAATATCACGAATCACCTCCGCCAGGGTCTGTCGAAGGACCGCATCGGCCTGGTGCAAATTGGCGAGGTGCCCGGCCGGAAGGAGCCCGGTACCGGCGAGGTCGATTATGCGTACATCTTCCGCGTGCTGCGGGAAATGAATTACAACGGCTACGTCGATACCGAAATGGGCACCAGCACCACGCCGGAAGCTGCCATGAGTCTCGCCCGGAGCATGTCGCTGAACAATTAGCAGGCCCGGCTCGCGCCGGGAACCGCGCAAATGCGAGAATGGTCCAGATCTATGCGCCTGCGACCTGGCCCATCGTGCAACGAGTGCCGGACTCCCGTTGTGGCGGCTCTTTGCATTCTGTTCGTTTCGCCGCTGTCGGTCGCCCAGACACCACCGGTTCTCCCCTCGCCCGGGAACGTCGCGGGCATCGTCACCGATAGCTCCGGATCCGTCATCGTTTCCGCGATCGTTACCCTGCAGCCGGCTGCTGCCGATTCCGGCCGTACCACCCTCACGGATGCCTCCGGCTCCTTCCAGTTCTCCGCCGTGGCGCCGGGAGCTTACTCCCTGACAATCATCGCGTTGGGCTTCACAGATCGCAAAATAGATGTTTCCGTGGTCTCGGGCGAAAACCCGTCCTTGCCGCCCGCGGTACTCGAAGTCGCGCCCGCCATCGCCAAGGTGGATGTGAGTCTTCCTCCCCACGAGCTCGCCGCTCAGCAGGTGCACCAGGAGGAGAAGCAGCGCCTGATCGGCATATTCCCGAATTTCTACGTCAGCTACCAGTCCAATGCCGCGCCGCTTACGGCCGCGCAGAAATTTCAGCTAGGCTGGAGAACCCTCATCGATCCCGAGACCATCATCAGCACGGCGATCGGTGCCGGAATCTCCCAGGCGCGCAACTCGAACCACCAGTTCGGCCAGGGCTCGGAAGGATATTCCAGGCGGTTCGGCGCGTCGTACGCGGACACGGCCAGCGGCGTTTTGATTGGCCACGTGCTGACACAATCCGTGTTTCACCAGGATCCCCGCTACTTTTACAAGGGAACGGGCGGCTTCGGGTCGCGATTTCTCTACGCCATCGCCACCGCATTCGTCTGCAAGGGTGACAACGGCCACTGGCAGTTCGATTATTCCACCGTTATCGGTCATCTCGCTTCCGGCGAAATCGCAACCCTGTACTACCCTGCCAGTTCCCGCACGGGCCGCCGCCTGTTTGACGACGTTCTGCTCGGATTCAGTGGCCGGGCGCAGGGTCACCTGCTACAGGAATTCGTCTACCGCAAGTTCACCACTCACGCTCCGAAGATCCTCGCCCGGAACCAGCCCATCCTGCGCGATGGAACGCCGGTGTCGTTGATTTCCGTGGAAGACCTGCGTTCCGCCGCGGCTCAGACTGGCAAGCCGGTCACCTTCGTGGTTGCGAAAGATCTCGAGGTATCCGGCGTGCTCGCCGCCAAGGCCGGATCGCAGGCAACCGGTCAGGTAAGCTACGCTCCCGCTCCGGCCGCCGCCGGCCCCAACTCCATCCAGTTGTCGCTGGAAAACGTGCACCTCAAAGTCAGCGGGAAGGAGGTTCTGCTGCGTAGCAGCCCGCAAAAGGGCGGCGCGGACCCGCTCGAATACCATTGGGTGGAAGACACCGGCCGTATCGCTCTCGTCCTCTATGTAGCCCAGAACGTTGCCCTTCTGCCGCCGCAGTAGGGTTACGGGCGGGACACGCCGCCGGCTTCCATGGCCCGCACCCGGTTGAAACCGGCCTTCGCCCAGTAGTCGGTCCGGTCAAGGGACATGGCTGTGCGGTATTCCCGCTCCGCCGCGGCCAGGTTTCGCATGTTCTCGAACCACAACGCCAGCGAGCCATGGGCGGTTTCCGAATCCGGATCGAGTTCCACCGCCTTCCGCAGCACCTCGCCGGCCTGTTCGAGCAATCCCATCTGCCCGTACAACAGCCCCATCCACTCATAGATTTCCGAGCATGGATGAATGCGCGCCGCCACCTGAAGACGCTGCATGCCGAGATCGAGCCGGCCGAGGCACGCCAGTGTCCGGCCCCATGCGGCGTTCACGTAATAATTGTTGGGCAGTCTCTGTTCCGCCCGCTGCAGGTAGCCGGGCGCGAGGTCGCAGCGGCCTTCGGCAATCAGGATCTCAGTAAAATTGAGCAGCGGTCGCGGATTGTAAAAGGCGCTGGCCGCCGCCATTTCCACAAGCCGGTCCGGCTGGCCCCACAACTGGTTGCGGTCGCGACAGAGCTTGCAATAGGCCAGGCCGATGAAGACCAAAAGTCCCCCGGCCACCGCGCGCCGCACGCGCAATCGCGATGCCCAGTCGCAGGCGATGAGAAGCAGGCCGAGCAAAGCCAGGTACATGCGCCGCTCCACAAAAGCGTCGTCCAGCGGAATGATGGAGGACGTCGGCGCCAGAAAGATCAGAAACATCAGGAGGCCGAAGCAGGACAGCGGAAATCGCCGCCGGTAGCGGACGGAAATCGCCACCAGCGCGCCCAGCAGCAGAACGTAGAAGATCGCCCCATGCTCCAGAAGCGTGTGCGAAGGCGGGTAATCGTGATCGATCGACTGCCCAACCGGGAAAAGCGCCATGCCGATATACGAAAAAAGTACCCGTGCTTCCGTGAACCCGTACTGATACCACTTGAAGGTGACCACCGAAAAACCTGCGGTCTCGGATGTCGCCAAGACCCGAGCCACGGCCACTCCGGCGGCGATGACGCCCGGCAGCATCAGGGCGTAAAGCCGCCAGTTCTGCCTCATTCCGCGCCAGGAAAACGGCACGGGCCAGAACACGTCCGTCAACACCAGAACTCCCGCCAGGCTCACGGCATTTTCCTTGGTCGTCACCGCTGCGCCGAACACGAGCAGCACAAGCACCGCTTCGGCCCAGGAGATCGACGGTTCACGCCGGTAGAGGAAGATGGCATATGACAACAGCATGAAAAACGACGCCAGACTCTCCGACCGGCCGGCGACGTAGCTGACTGATTCCGTCTGCAGCGGATGAATGGCGAAGATGACGGCCCCGATGACCGCGGCCATGCCGGCGCGGGAGCGCGCCCACCCCGCGAGACCAAGCAGCCGGAACAGAACCAGAAAAACCAGTCCCGTGTTGAAGAAATGAACGACCACGTTCAGGAGGTGATAGCTGAACGGCGCGAGCCCCCAGAGATGATAATTCAACCAGTATGAAGCCATCAGCGCCGGTCGCACGCCGGAGATCCAGCTCGAAATCGGTGAGTCCCGCATGTCCTTGAAGAATGGGAGCGACCGATCGTCAAACACGAAATGGCCATGCAAAGCGGGCCAGTACAAGTAGAGGAGGGCACAGAACGTCGCAAAGTAAACCAGCAGAAGCGAGGAGGTCTGAAATCGCAGCCTCGCCCGCAAAGGTGTGACCGGAGTTTCTGCTAGGCCCGTACGTTTCAATTTCAACTTTGTAGCGCAACGACCCTACTTTCGTCTGTGTGCTTTTAGACATCGGCTGCTCGCGGATTCAGCACGGCCAATCTACGCCAGGGCCGGCGCAATGGGGTAAGTACGGAATGGAAGTCCGGTTCTGGTAAGTAAGGAAACGCCGCCAGCGAGCATAGATTCAAACGCAGGAAGGATCCGTGCTCACCGGCGGCTGTAAGTTATCGCGCGGCGCCGTGTTAACAGTGAGGACCGAACTGGCTGACGAATTCCGCCGCCAGCGCCGCCCCCCAATCTGCGCCCTTGGGCTTCATCTTGCCGCCGAAAAAGCGCAGCACGGGCGGTTCTTCATAGAACTCCAGACCTCCAATCAACTTGCGGTGGTCGTAGAGCCATCTCAGGCGGTCGGCCGCATACTGGTAATGCGACATCGTGTAGACGCGCCGGGGAACCGCCAGCCGCAAAAGCTCCATATCCGCCGGCACATCGTTTCCTTCCTCGTCGCGATCCATCGAGACCGACCCGCGCTCCATGCCGCGAATGCCCGATGTAAGATACACCGCCGCGGCCAATGCGCCTGCCGGGTATTCGGATTGCGGCAGATGGTCCACAAACCTTGTCGCGTCCAGGTGGCAGGCCAGGCCGCCAGGGGGTGTGACAACCGGAATGCCTTCCTTTTCAAGCAGGCACGCGAAATAGCGGATCGCATCGGCGGAGGAGCCGGCCACTTCCACATCGGTCATTTCGCGAATTCCCACCGCCATGGCCTCGATTTCCTTCGAGGACATTCCGCCATAAGTAAAGAACCCCTCGTACACGGGCAGCCACGGGCGGATGGCTTCAAACAGGTCCTTGCGGTTAGTGGCGATCATGCCGCCCCGCACGCTGCAACTCTTCCGCCCTGAGAGATAGCACAAATCCGCGATCGACATCATCTCCCGGATGATGTCGCGAATGGATACGTTCTCGTAGCCGGGTTCGCGCTGCCGGATGAAGTAGGCGTTTTCTGAGATCAGGCTGCCGTCCACCACCAGAAAAATGTTCAGCGGCTCGATGAGCGCTTTCACCTGGCGGAGATTTTCGATGGAGAACGGCTGCCCGCCGATCAGGTTTGTCGTCGCTTCCATCCGCACGAAGGAGACGTTTTCCGGCCCCGCCTTTTCAATCGCCGCGCTAAGCCTGCCCAGGTCCATGTTGCCTTTGAACGGGCACGAACTCCGCGTGTTCAATGCCTCCGGGGTATACAGCTCGAGCACTCTTCCTCCGGCCAGGTCGAAATGCGCCTTGGTCGTGGTGAAGTGGTAATTCATTGGAACGATGTGGCCCGGCTTCACGAATGCCTTCGCCAGCAGGTGTTCGCACGCGCGTCCCTGGTGAGCGGGCAGCACGTACTGATACCCGAATATGTCCGCAACCGACTGCTCCAGCTTGGCGAAGCTCTCCGAGCCCGCGTAAGCATCGTCGGATTGCATCATGGCCGCCAGTTGATTGTCGGTCATGGCGTTAGTGCCGCTGTCGGTCAGCATGTCCAGAAAAATCGATCGCGAACGAAGCAGAAAGGTGTTGTAACCCGCTTCCTCGATTGCCCGGAGCCTTTCATGGGCCGGGGCCAGCCTCGTCCTCTGCACAATGCGAACCTTGTGCATCTCGATCGGAATTTCGCTTCCGTTGGATAAGCGTATACTCATGGCGTCAAAGGCATTCCTTTGGGAATTCGGATTCTGGAGCCTGATGGTCTGATATTTCCAGAATATGGCCTGATTGTAACCCGGCGCACACAAATCCCGCAGGCCGAAAAAAACCTGGCTTCTCCGGAAGTCCGAGCCGGGCTCAGCGCTCGATCGCCGCCGCGGCCATTGCCATGAAGCTGTTGATCTCGTCGGCAACGTCGCCGCCGCCATTGGTGCGCTGCATGAAGATGATGCCGGCCAGGTCCTTGGCGGGGTCCACCCACCCATACGTGCGGTAGGCGCCGCCCTTCACGAAGCTGCCAATCGAGTTATAGCGGAACGTGCCTAGCGTTTCCCGCACCACCTCGAAACCGAAGCCGTGGCCCACTCCGGGAGCGAACCCTGCTTTCATCGTGCCGGTCTGCGAAGTGGTCATGGCTTCCACCGCGGCCGCGGACAGGATCCGGCGCCCGTTCAGCGTCCCTTTGTTGAGCAGCATCTGGTGGAACCGCGCCATATCGCCCGCGGTGCTGAAGAGACCGCCTTCGGGGGCGGGGAACTTCGGCTCCGGCAGGGATACTCGCTTGAGTCCTCCCGGCTCGTATGTGTAAACGGAAGCCACCCGGCTCGCCTTTTCCCGCGGCACGAAGAAATACGTGTCCGTCATTTCCAGTGGCTCGAAAATCCGTTCCGCCAGGAAGCGGTCGTAAGACTGCCCGGTGACCACCTCGATGATTCGGCCGAGGGCGGCGATTCCGATGTTGCTGTAGTTCCATGCCGTGCCCGGTTCGAACAACAGGGTGGCGCCGGAGACCGCCGCCACTCGCTCCGCCAGCGTCTTCGGCGGTGTATCGCGCGATACCGAGCCTGGAAGCCCCGAAGTGTGGGTCATCAGGTCGAGAATGTTGATAGGCCGCGACGGTGGAACCGCTTCGCAATTGTAGCCCGCCAGCGTGCCGCACGGGTTCCGCTTCAGCCCCTTGAATTCCGGCAGATACTTTTCCACCGGATCGATCAGCGAAATCCGGCCCTCGTCCACCAGAATCATGATGCCCGCGCACGTAACCGGCTTGGTCACCGACGCCAGCCGGAAGATCGTGTCCGTCCGCATCGGCGTCTTGCTCTCCAGATCCTGATATCCGACCGCGTCCAGGCTGGCCAGATGCCCGTGCCGGGCCAACAGGGTCACCACCCCGGCGGTCTTGCCGGCCGTGACGTACTCGTTCATGCGCGCCGGAATCCGCGCCAGTCGTGCCGGATCCATGCCGGCAGCCTCCGCATCGGGTTTGCCGATGACGAACGGTCCGGCGGCCCATGCCGCCATCGAGCAGAACAGCACCAGGGAAACGCTGCTTTTCATGAGTTTCACCAGCGTTTATTTTTACACCCGCTGGCGCGATTCGCATCCACCCGATACCATATGCCTGCAAGAAGAGGTACGGCATGCAAATCAGCCGACGCAGTTTCCTCGTTTCCGCCGCCCTGAGCGCCGTAGCCACCGAGATCGACGCTCAAACCGGCATGCCGATGCGCATGCTCGGCCAGACCGGACAGAAGGTCTCCTTGCTGGCTTTCGGAAGCGGCAGCCGTTTTCTGGCTTACAAAGACAGGGATAAAGCTCTGGTTGCGCTGGAGCGCGCGCTAAAAGGCGGCATAAATTACGTGGACACGGCGGCGTCTTACGGCGATGGACAAAGCGAACAGTGGATCGGCGAATTCCTGAAGACCCACAGGAAAGATTTTTTCCTCGTGACCAAAATTGGCGGCAATCGCTCCTACGATGACGCCATGCGCATCATCGACCGGTCCTTGAAAAATCTGGGTGTGAGCCAGGTTGACCTGATGCACATCCACGGCTTGGGCGATGAGCACGACCTCGCCGCCATCGAGGCGCCGAATGGCCAGCTCAAGGCCATGCAGCGGGCGAAAGAGCAGAAGATGACGCGCTTCATTGGAGTCACATCCCATCAGAACCCCCAGGTTTTGCGAGCTGCTCTCACTCGTCACGATTTCGATTCCACTCAGATGGCCCTGAACGTCGCCCAAATCGGCGCCGCCGCGCCGTCGGACAGACCTGGCGAAGGCATGACCGGCGCTTCCGGCTTTGAAAGCATCGCCATGCCCGTCGCGGTGAGAAAAAAAATGGGATTAACCGCGATGAAGATCTTTGCGCAGGAAAAACTGCTCGGACAGGCGCCGCCGGAGGTCCTTCTGCGCTACGCGATGTCGCTGCCCGTTGCCGCCACGACGGTTGGCATGCCCGAACTGGCCCACATCGACTTCAACCTCTCCGTGGCCAAACGGTTCCAGCCGCTCTCCCCCCAGGAGATGAAGTCGCTTCCCACCGGCGTCTCGTCGAAAATGCGCGCCTCCATCGATCGCTTTTTCGCCGATCATGTCGATTGTTGAATGGACAGGTTTTCTAAAGTGGTACTGTAACTGCTAACGTCAGATATCATTGGTTTGGCTGCCCACGCGCAGTATTGAGTGTGGTGACGGAATCGGCGAGAATTTCGGCAGGCGAGAGGTCCTTGAATTGTCGCTCGAAAACAGTTCGGATCGTGAGATTGTAGAGTATCTCGGGTTCTTGACGGATCATAGTAGTGAGTGCACCCGCGACAGCTGTCCGTTGTGCCTCACTATGCAAAACGTCTGTGACCTGGTTGCAAGCCTGTTATTTGCGAATGAGTTTTATCCCGAGGTCCGGATGAAGGTCGTCTTTCACCACCCGCCGGCATCCGGGCGCCAGGCTGGTTGACGGCCCGGCAACTCAGGCCAGGCTTCCGGAAAGCTCCCGCTGTCGCGCCTGCACTTCGCGGGCGAATTCGACTGCTTTCCGCATCCATTCCAGCGCGCACAGAATCGTGGGGATCTCCTCGAAAGCGTAGGATAAGCGCAACTGCCGTTTTCCCGCCTCCGCCAGGTCGCCGCGCGGGTGTACGCAGTATTCCCCCGGGATGTACATCACCCGGGGCAGTCGCCCGCCTTCCGGACCGTCCACCGCCGCCTCGCCCGTGGTGCGCGTCAGAAATCGGAAGAACGGCGACGCAGGGTGAGTCTCAACGTCGCGGAAAGTCAGGTAATAGTAGAATCCCGCGCTCCCTCCGCGGCACTCTTCAAGCGCATCGCCCAGGTTGTTCTGGATTCCTTCCCCAACCGCCATCGCCTTGGCACGATACCCGGTGTTCACGGCGACCAGTTGCTCGCGCGCGTGCCGGTCTATCAGGAAGCCCGCCATCTCCTGTACGAACGGTGGCGCGCTAAATCCGGTGTCGCTGGTCTTCTGCACCATCGCGTTCATGAACGGTCCGTCCGGACCCATCAGATAGCCGATCCGCAGCCCCGGTGCAAGGACCTTGGAAAGCGTCCCGATCTCGTACGCAATCTCCAGATCGTCCTCCGGCAGCACCGAAATAAAAGGCTCGGCCTCCGGATCATGCAGCAACAGCTCGTAGGCAAGGTCGTAGAAGATTGGAACCCGCCGTCCCAGTTGCCGCGTCAGCCTCGCCGCCACTTCCAGCAGTTCGCGGCGCCGCCGGTTGGAAAGGATGGTGCAGGAAGGATTATTCACCGTGACCACGTAGAGGAAGGCGATCCGGTCGATGCCGCCGCCCAACGCTTCGAGTTTGCGCTCCAGCGCCGCCATTTCGATTCCTTCCCCGTCTTCTGGTACCGCCAGCACCTCGAATCCTTTGCGCTCGAGCGCGTTCGCGTAGATGTAATACATCGGGTCGGACGTAATCACGATTCCCGGCGTCATCACCTCGGCCAGCCCATCCAGGATGCTGGTCGCTCCGCAGGGCCCGATGATCAACCGCTGCCGCGCCACCGTCGCATCGTCCAGCCGCCCGTTGCCCATTCCCACCAGGAACCGGCGCAGCGAGGCCACCAGATTGGCCGCTCCGGCCGATCCGCCGTAGTTGAACGCCTGCCGGTACTGCGCCGGGTCGCCGGCCACGGCTTGCATGGCCTCCGTGAGAAGGGCCACCGGGATGGTTCGCTCATTTACGTACCCGATGCCCAGGTTGATATCCACGCCGTCGCGGAAATCGCTCGAGAATTCCTCCATCATCCGGTTGACTGGAGACGGCTGAGCGGAAGCCCGGCCGTACGGGGAGAGGCGAATGTCCATGAGAAACTCCATTCTAGGCCAGTGAGTCCTCTCCGGTCAGCCTGGCTCCCAATGTTGACCAAGTCAGTCCTATAATGAAACCCTTCGACCAATTGCGTCCGCGCAGAAGGGAGCTCGTATCGTGAAAGCCAGAATCGCGTTTCCGTTGTTGCTTGGAACCGTCGCCGTAGCGGCCGTGTGGGCACAGCATGCGCCCACGCCGCGCGAGGCCCTGCTCGTGCTCTCCAAAGGCAATCACACCCTCGCCATCGTCGATCCCGCCACGCTCAAAGTGCTGGCCACCATGCCCTCGGGCGAAGATCCGCACGAGGTCGCCTGCGACGATCAGGGCCGCGTGGCCTACATCACCAATTACGGCACCGGCCGCGGCGGCTATAACACCTTGACCGTCGCCGATCTGGTCGAGCAAAAACCACTTCCCACCATCGACCTGGGGCCTCTTCGCGGGCCGCACGGCATCTGGTTCGCGGCCGGCAAAGTTTACTTCACCGCCGAAATCAACAAGGTGATCGGCCGGTACGATCCGGCAACCCGCCGGGTGGATTGGATCATGGGCACCGGCCAGAACATCACGCACATGATCAAGGCCACTCCGGACGGCTCGCGCATCTTCACCTCGAACATCCTCTCGGGTTCGGTCACCATGATGGAAAGCTTCACGCAGGTGGGCATGAAAGCGACGCGTTTCTCGCCCGGCGCGAACGATTGGCGCGTCACCTCCCTCACCGTCGGCGATCCCAATGAAGAGTATGAAGGTTTCGATGTCTCGCCGGACTGGAAGGAACTCTGGACGGCGAGCCCGCGCGGGAACGTTGCGGTGGTGGATACGGCCTCCAACAAATTGCTGCAAGTACTGGATGCCAAAGTGGTTGGGGCGAACCGCGTCAAGTTCACTCCGGACGGCAGGTACGTCCTCGTTTCCAGCCTGGCCGGCCAGGCTGGCGGCAATATCGTGGTGTTCGACGCCGCCACCCGCAAAGAGGTCAAACGGATCGCCGCCGGAACCGGTGCCGGCGGAATCGTGATGCAGCCGGACGGAGCCCGCGCCTACGCCTCCTGCAGCCGCGATGGCTATGTGGCCGTGATCGATCTCAAGACCATGTCGATGATCGGAAAGATCGATGCCGGGCCCACCCCGGACGGGCTCACTTGGATGGTGAGGAGGTAAGCCAAACCCTCGCCTGGCCGGCAGGCACACAATTCTCGCGGCCCGATCGCGTCCGCCGTGGCCGGGGTCGGTTCAGCTCCGCCCGGCCGTCCGGCCCGGCCCAGTTTGAGGGCAGGACTCCGAAATTCAGCATCGCGGCGTGCAATTCGGCTAAAATTGAGTAAATCTCGCTTGGTTTGATGGCTGAAGCGAACCCTGTACCGGCGAAACCGTCGCTGCACGGCCAGACCGGATCAAATCCTCCGCCCGCACACGCCGCTGATGATGGAAGGAGGGAAGAAGCTCTTCGCTGGAGCGAAGAGGGGCTGCGGCTCGTGGTGGAAGCCGGTGAGCTCGGCCTCTGGGATTGCGACCTCGCCACGGGTGAACTGATCTGTTCGGACCGCTGCCTCGCGCTCTTCGGTTTTGAACCGGGCACGCGGGGGTCGTACCAGAAGTTCCTCGCCTCTGTTCATCCCGAAGACCGGGAGCGGGCGGATGTGGCCGTCCGGGATGCCCTGCAATCCGGGGCAGGTTGCAAGGCCGCGATGCGCATGGTGTGGCCCGACGGAAGCATTCACTGGGTCGACGTCCGCGGCCGCGTGTTCCGCGATGCGTCGGGCCGTCCAATGCGAATCAGCGGCATCGCCCTGGAAATCGTTGGCGTTGAGCTCGACGTCGCCGAACGCGTCCGCGCGGAGCAAACCTTGCGCCTTTCCGAAGAGAAGTTCGCCAAGGCGTTTGCCATCAATCCGGCGGCCATTGCCCTCACTCGCCTGCCGGATGGAGCCATCGTCGATGTCAACGACACCTGGCAGACCATGTTCGGCTACCGCCGCGAAGAGGTCCTCGGTTGCACCGGTCTGGCATTGGGCCTCTGGCCGGCGGCCGAAACCCGAAACGACTTTCTCACGGATCTGCTCCGGGAAGGCTCTGTCCGCAACCGGGAACAGCGGCTTCGGACAAGGTCGGGCCAGGAGCTGATTGTTCTTACTTCGGCGGAACTTCTGGCCGTCCGCGGCGAACAGTTGGTAGTCTCTAACTCTTTGGACATCACCAGCCGGAAGTACGCCGAAGATGCGCTCCGTGAGAGCGAAGAAAAGCTTCGCAGCGCCTTCGCCCATGCCGCGATCGGCTTTGCCCTGAATTCCATCGATGGCCGTTACATGGATGCGAACCCCGCCTATTGCACGCTTTGCGGCTACAGCCTCGATGAGCTTCGCACGCTCACCATTCCCGACCTGATCCACCCCGCGGATTATGGCGAGAACATGCGTCTGATTCAGTCCATGCTGGACGGCGCCGTCCCCGGCTTTATCATCGAGGGCCGCTACCTCCGCAAGGACCGGGAGGCCGTTTGGGTCCGTAAGAGTGTCTCCCTGGTCCGTGACGCTAATGGGGCGCCCAAATGGACCATCGCACTGGTGGAAGACATCACCGGCAGAAAGCGGGATGAGGCGGCGCTGCGCGAAAGTGAACACCGCTTCCGCTCCCTCTTTGAGAACAGCCTCGACGCCGTCTTCCTCAGCGTCGCCGATGGCCGCATCCTGGCGGCCAATCCAGCTGCCTGCGCCCTCTTCGGCATGACGGAAGAGGAAATCTGCCGAAAACGCCGTGAAGATCTGGTCGACCCGTCCGATCCGCGCCTTCGAGCGGGAGTGGAAGAAAGACGCATTGAGGGCCGGGTCCGGAGAGAGCTGACCTTCCTTCGAAAAGATGGAACCAGGTTCGAGGGCGATGTCAGTTCGGTTATCGTATCCGAAAGCGGGCGGGCGTTCGTGATCGTCCGGGACATTACCGAGAGCAAGAGGGAAGAAGAGCGCCTGCGCCAGACCCAGAAGCTCGAAAGCATCGGTCTGCTGGCCGCCGGCATCGCTCACGATTTCAATAATCTGCTCACCAGTGTGGCGGGAAACGCCAGCCTGTTATTGCAGGACGCCGGCCCGGATCACACCGAATTCGTGCGATCCATCCTGGATAGCGTGGACCGGGGCGCGCACCTCACCCGCCAGCTGCTGGCGTATTCGGGAAAAGGCCAGTTCGTGGTGCGGAACCTGGATGTCTCCGAGGTGGTGCAATCCACCGTGAGCCTGGTGGAATTCTCCATTCCCAAGAGCGCCACGCTCACGCTCAACCTCGAACAGAGGCTCCCTTCGGTCGTTATGGATCCCAGCCAGCTCCAGCAGGTCGTCATGAACCTTGTCAGCAATGCCGGCGAGGCGATTGGAGAGGGCAATCCCGGCCGCATCCGGGTCGCCACCTCTGTGGCCGAAATCGAAAATCCTTTTCAGGACGCACTCGCGCAGGAGGTCGTGCCCGGGCGCTATGTGTGCATCGAGGTCGGTGATACCGGAACTGGAATCGATCCCGACAAGCATGCCAGCATTTTCGACCCGTTTTTCACGACCAGGTTCCTTGGCCGCGGACTCGGTCTGGCCGCGGTTGCGGGTATCCTGCGTTCCCACAGAGGCGGCATCACGCTGGATAGCGCGCCCGGCAAAGGAAGCACTTTCCGTGTCTTCCTCCCTGTTGCCGGCAGAACCATTGCGCGTTCGCAGGAGAACGCAGCGCACCGAAGCGGAGCTTTCGTTCTGGTCGTCGATGATGAAAGTCCCGTCCGCGAGTTCATGGTCGCCGCCCTCGAGCGTGAAGGCTATCGCGTGCTCCAGGCTTCTGACGGGCGGGAGGCCCTGTCCCTCCCCGACGTCGGCGCCGCCATCGACGCCGCGATCGTCGATATCGTCATGCCGAACATGTCCGTCGCCGATCTCCTCGCCGGCCTCAACCACCGTTACCCCGGCATCCGGATTCTCCTCACCAGCGGTTACAGCGAACCGGAGGCCCGCCGCCTCTCCGCCACACATTCCGACGCCGCATTCCTGCAGAAGCCCTATACTGCACCCCAGCTCGCCGGCGCCGTGAAAGATCTCCTCACCGGAAAGCGGAACTGAGCCCGCGTTCGCCGATCCCCGTTGTATACTGCGGGCAATGGCTGAAGACTGTGCTCCTGCCTCTCCGCTGAAAGATCCCGTCACCTGGCTCTATCCGCCCATCGAGCCTTACCACACCGCCCGCCTTCAGGTCTCGCCCGTTCACGAGATCTACTTCGAGGAGAGTGGCAACCCCTCCGGCAAGCCGGTAGTGTTCCTGCACGGCGGCCCAGGAGGCGGCTCCGAGCCCAAACAGCGGCGCTTCTTTCATCCTTCGAAATACCGCATCATCAATTTCGATCAGCGCGGCTGCGGCAAGAGCACGCCCTACGCTTCTCTCCAGGACAATACAACCTGGGACCTGGTGGCCGATATCGAAAAGATCCGGGAACACCTCGGCATCGAGCGATGGCAGGTCTTCGGGGGCTCCTGGGGCTCGACCCTGGCCCTCGCTTATTCCGAAACCCATCCCGGCCGGGTCACCGAACTCGTTCTCCGCGGCATCTTCCTCCTCCGCAAGCAGGAGATCGACTGGTTCTATCAGCGTGGCGCTTCCATCCTCTATCCGGATGCCTGGGAACCCTACCTCGCCCACATCCCGGAAGCCGAGCGCGGCGATCTGCTCTCCGCTTACTCCCGCCGCCTCACCAGCGAGGACCCCGCCGTTCGGCTCGCCGCCGCCAAAATCTGGAGCGGATGGGAAGGCGCCACTTCCAAGCTTCTGCCCGATTCCGCCTTCACCAGCCACTACGAGGAGGATGAGTTCGCCCTGGCCTTCGCGCGCATCGAGGCCCACTATTTCGTCAACCGCGGCTTCTTCGCCACCGACGACGAACTGCTCGTCAAGGCCTCCCGCATTCGCCACATCCCCGGCGCGATCGTGCAGGGCCGGTACGATGTCGTCTGCCCGATGGAAAGCGCCTGGGCTCTGCATCGCTCCTGGCCCGAAGCCGACCTCGTCATTACCCCCGATTGCGGCCACAGCGCCTTCGACCCGCCCAACAGCCGTGCGCTGGTAGCCGCCACCGACCGCTTTGCGGGAAGTTAGCACCGCTCCCTGACGGCTGCTGCTCCGAGCCGCGACCGTAAGGAAGCGGTTCGACGGCGTTCCCAATGCCTTCCTATGCTTTCAATCGCAGCAGCTTGTGGCTGTTTTCCCAGGTGAGCTGTCGAAACAGCGCGGGGGAGGTGGAGCGCTTCAGCAGGGCCAGCGTCTCGCGCGCCACGCATTTCCCCGCCAGTCGGCTGGCGCCCGGATTGTTGGCCTGGGAGATGCCGCCGCCGTGGCCGTCCGAACAGGCGCAATCGCTGCCGAAGATCAGCTTGTTGCGATGGCGCACCAGAAAACCGGCCGTGAATTCGGGATCGCGGGAAAGGGCGTTGTTGCCGGAGTTGGCCGAAAGATCGCCGAATAAGTTGGGGTAATCGGAAAGCAGCTTGTCCGTGATGCCGCCGCGCTTGATCGGGCCGGTGGGATACGCCACGTCATTGGCATAACCGGCGCTGATGTTGGCCCAGAAGGCGTCGGCGTGGCCGAGGAAACGAGTCTTCGGATAGGCCTTCAGAATGGCTTCGAAGCCCTGGAAGCCGGTGGCAAACACGCCTTCCGTGGGTGTGTGCGGCACTTCCTGGAAGTGCACGAGAATGGGGACGTCGAGTTCCGCCGCCAGCGCATACATGCGGCGGAGTTCGGGGCCGTCGGCGGCTACGTGGAACTTGATCTCGCCGAATCCGCCGGCGCCTTCCTTTACCGCCTGCGTGAGCTGTTTTTCGGCCTCGGGCTTCGTGATATCGGTGCTGGCGAACCAGACAAAACGGCCGGGATATTGCGCCTGCAGGTCGTGGACATCGGCGGCGGCGTCGCCGTGGGTGAGCAGATTGGCATTCGAAACGCCGCAGCCATCCAGGTGGGCGACATTGGCCGCGGCCGTCCGGCGCATGTGAAAATGCAGGTCCAGCACCGGGCCGCCCCATGGGTTTTCGTGGGGTGCCTGCGCGGGCAAGCTTCCGATTGCGCCGGAGAGCGCGGCTGTTTTGAGAAAGGCACGCCGGCTGGTCATTTCGAAGTCTCCTTCGGATGCCAATGTAGCACCGATCTCAGGTGACCGGGCCGGGATTGAAGGGCGAAAGGGCGTTGCCCAGGCCCCAGTGTTCGGCCCAGGTCTGGCGGCGGCCGGAGGCGACGTCCAGGATGGCGCGAAAGATGTCCCAGCCCACTTCCTCGATGGTGGCCTCGCCCGTGGCGATGCGGCCGGCATCCACGTCGATCAGGTCGTGCCACTTCTCGGCCAGCGCGGTCCGCGAGGAGACTTTCAGCACGGGAACCAGGCTGAGTCCGTACGGGCTGCCTTCGCCGGTGGTGAAGACGTGGAAATTCATGGAGGCGAGCTGCTGGGTGCCGCAGACGAAATCGCCGGCGGGCGTGGCCGCGAAGACCAGGCCTTTGGCGGTGACCTTCTCGCCATGGGAAGCGACGGCGGAGATAGCCGAGCTGCCGGCCTTGGCCACGCTGCCGAGGGCCTTTTCCACGATGTTGGCGAGGCCGCCGCGCTTGTTGCCGGGCGTGGTGTTGGCGCTGCGGTCGGCGCGGCCGCCGGCCAGGTAATCGTCATACCACTGCATCTCGCGGATCAGGGCGCGGCCCACGTCCGGTGTGGCGGCGCGGGGCGTGAGCAGATGGATGGCGTCGCGCACTTCGGTGACTTCGGAGAAAAGAACGGTGGCCCCGGCGCGGACCAGCAGGTCGGCGGCGTAGCCGACGGCGGGATTGCAGGTGACGCCGGAAAAGGCGTCGCTGCCGCCGCATTGCAGGCCGACGACGAGATCCGCGGCCGGACAGGTGACGCGGCGCCGGCGGTCAAGCCTTGCGAGCCGCGCTTCCGCGGCGTTCATGATGGCGGAGATGATGGCGCCGAAGCCGCGCTCATCTTGAAGCCGGACAATATTGGGTTCGGCCAGGATGGGCAATTCGTTGCCGAACAGGCGCGCCGGCTGGAGCTTTTCGCAGCCCAGGCTGACGATGAGAGGATCCGCGGCCAGATTGGCGTGCAGGGAGATGTGGCGGAGGGTGCGGATGGGAATCTGCGCGCCGGGAGCGTCGATG
Source organism: Bryobacteraceae bacterium (assembly GCA_035508655.1). Taxonomy (GTDB): domain Bacteria; phylum Acidobacteriota; class Terriglobia; order Bryobacterales; family Bryobacteraceae; genus DATGMB01. The sequence goes on along the minus strand of DATJMP010000343.1, from coordinate 1,763 downwards.
GCCACTCCGCAGCCGTAAGAGTGCGTAATAGCGACCACGTCGTCCACGTTGGGGAAGCGCGGCAGCAGCTCGGTTTTGATGCGGCGGACGGCGTAATCCACCGTGGGCGCGACGCACTGCACGGTTGTGGAAATGCCGAGAATGTTGCGCGTGCCGGCGCTGCCATCGGTGTTGCGATAACCCTCGAACGTGTAGCCTTCGAGCGGGGGCAGGGAAGCGGGAACGGCGGTGGCAAGCGGCAGGCGGTCGAGTGGCGGCGGGGCGGGCATGTCGAGCAGGTCTTCCCGCACCCAGGATCCGGCGGAGATGGGCCGGTTCGCATAGCCGATAATGTGGCCGTAGCGGACTACGGGTTCTCCCTCGGCGAGATCGGCGAGCGACACTTTGTGCGCCTGGGGAATGCGCTCCCGCACCTCGAGTCCGCCAGTCAGGACGGAGCCTTCCGCGGCGCCCTCCGGGTGGACGATGATGGCGACATTGTCGCGCGGGTTCACGCGAATGTACATCATTCGATTGTTAGCACGGCGGGGATAGGCCCTGCTGCGGGGCCCGTCGGTTATATAATTTTCTCCATGGCAACTTCGGGAGGGCGGACGGGATGCGTGTGGCGGCTCACACTCCTCACGGCTGTTTTCTCGGGTTTTGGCTTGGCGGCCAATAACTGCCCGGACCGGCCGGCTCCTACGGTTGCCTCCGCGGAGCAGCCGGCCGATGTCTGCATTCCGGATGGTTTCAGCGACGTTGCCATCGACTACTTCGACGATTACTCCTGGCGCGTGTTCGTTTCGCTGGTCTGGCCCGCCTCGGCTCCGAAACGAGGTATTGCGGACGCGGCGAAGAAGCCGGGAGACGCCGGACCGCGCGTGTTTGAAACGTTCAAATCGCTGGGCGAGATTTTCCACGACGACGGCTCCGCGCCGACCGCCGCCTTCGACGGTTTCGACGCGGCGAACGAAAACGCCTGCCGGGTGGCGGAGCATTATGGCGACGTGATCCTGGCCTCCGCCAACAACTGGGCCGACGTCGGGCAGGCGGGCTCCGGGGATTTGCTGGGACCGCTGGTAGCGCAGAATGGGCGCTACGTCCGTGTCCAGACGCTTTACAACCAGGCGGCTTACGACTTCGTGGTGCGCAACAAATATTACCTGCGCGCCAACCTGCCGCCGGTGCCGCCAAAAGACCATTCCGTGCCGGCCATGCAGTTTCCTTTCGGCTCGACGGTGGTGAAGGCGGCCTGGCTCGACCTGACCGGATTTTCCGAAGCGCAGCGGAAGCGGTTCTACACGCGCACGGCCATCCTGCGCGATGCGAACATGGGCAAGTGCGGGAACGTAACGGTGGGGCTGGTAGGGCTGCACATCGCCACCAAGACGCCGAGCCGGCCGCAGTGGACGTGGTCGACTTACGAGCAGGCCGACCTGGTGCCTCCGGCGCAGCCCGATGGGCCGGGCAAGTTCATCCTGAATGACGGCACGGACGCGCCCATGCCGGATGAGAATCCACTGTCGCTGGTTCCGCTGGCGCCGGAGCCGGCCAGGCCGTTTAACGTGGTGCGGTCGGCACGGACGCCGATCCACCCGAACACAGTCACCGCCAACCGGCATTACCGGGCGCTGCTGAAGGGGACGGTTTGGGAGAACTACCAACTGGTAATGACGCAGTGGGAGCGCGTACCGGGCAATCAGGCGATTCCGGTTCCCGCGACGATCAATGCAGACGCTTCCAATACGTTTCCGGGTGTCGGGGCAGGCTCGGCCTTCAGC